>QEUY01000358.1 GCA_003577365.1 Chloroflexota bacterium
CGCGCGGCGCGCCCAGCAGGCTGCGGATGGCGGGCGCGACCACCAGGTCGAAGATCACCATGGCCGAGACCGGGTTGCCGGGCAGGCCAAAGACCGGCACGCCGTCGCAGACGGCGATGATGGTCGGTTTGCCGGGGCGCACGCTGAGGCCGTGCGCCAGCACACCCGGTTGGCCCAGTTCGGCGATGACCTCGGCGCTCAGGTCGCGATAGCTGACCGAACTGCCCGCCGAGAGCACCACCAGGTCATTTTCGGCGTGCGCCTGGGTCAGCGTCGCCATCAGCGCCGGGCGTTGGTCGGGCACGATGCCATAGAGCGTGGGCGCGCCGCCAGCGCGCCGGGTCAGCGCCGCCAGGGTGTACGAGTTGATATCGCGCACCTGGCCGGGCTGCACCGGCTGGCCGGGCGGCACCACTTCGTCGCCGGTGGAGACAATGCCCACGCGCGGCGCTTCGGCCACGGCGACGCTGGTGATGCCCAGCGCCAATAGCCCGCCGATGTCTTGCGGGCGCAGCGTATGGCCGGGGGCCAAGATCGGGTCGCCTTGGCGGATGTCCTCGCCCACCTGGATCACGTTTTCGCCCTCGGCGACGGGCCGCAAGACCTCGATGCTGGCGGCGTCGACCTGCTGCGTGTTTTCGACCATCACCACGCCGCTCGCGCCGCTGGGAACCATGCCGCCGGTATGGACGAGCACGGCCTGGCCGACACCCACGCGCAGGTCGACGGCGCGGCCCATGGGCATCTCGCCGATCACGTCTAGAAAGGCAGGCAGGCCAGGCGACGCGCCGTAGGTGTCGGCGGCGTTGACGGCGTAGCCGTCGACGGTGGAGCGCGGGAATTCGGGCAGGTCTTGGGGCGAGGTCAGCGGTTCGGCCAGGACGCGGTCCAGCGCATCGACCGTGGGGACGCGCACGGCGCGCACCTGCGGCGTAAAATGTTGGCGAAAGAGACGCCACGCTTCGGGTGGCGTGCGCACGGTAAAGAATTCGGGCATGTCGAGTCGGCGATGCCGCGCGGCGGCGGTGGGTCGGCCTCTAAATTGAGCAAACGTTGCGGGTACTATAACCTGAGACGATCCCTTCGTCAACGTGTGCGGGCAGGGGGATATGCGGCAGACCCCACTTTTTATCGGCAATTAGTTTCAAAGAGCCGATCCACATTCAACGCCGAATGACAAGCCTGCATACAGTGAGCGCCGAGTCAATATGATAAAAGGGACAAGTTATCGCAATCGAGGGTCTGTGCTGCGGCAGAGCGGCAGCCGGCCCCGTCTCACAGGAGGGACTATGCACGGAAACCCAATGTTGACCATCGCCGGCGTCCTGGCCGCAGGGATGATCTGCCAATGGCTCGCCTGGCGCATCACCGTACCGGCCATCTTGCCGCTGCTCTTGGCCGGTTTTTTGGCCGGGCCGGTCTTGAACCTGCTCCAGCCCCAACAGGATTTGGGCGCGCTCTTCTTCCCGCTGGTCTCGCTTTCGGTGGCGCTGATCTTGTTTGAAGGCTCGCTGACGCTGACCTGGCGCGAAGTACGCAGCGTCGCCCGCACCGTGCGCAACCTGCTCACCATCGGCGCGGCCGTCACTTGGGCGGGCGGTACGCTGGCGGCGCGCTATCTCGCCGGTCTGCCTTGGGATCTGGCGCTGCTCTTCGGCGCGCTGATCATCGTCACCGGCCCCACGGTGATTGCGCCGCTGCTGCGCTTTGTGCGCCCCACGGCCAAGATCGCCTCGGTCTTGCGTTGGGAGGGGATTCTGATTGACCCCATCGGCGCGACCATTGCCGTGTTGGTTTTTGATTTTATCGCCGCGCGTGAGCGCGCCACCCTGACGCACACGGCCCAAGAGCTGCTTTGGGTGATCGGCGTGGGCGCGGCCCTGGGGTCGGCGGGCGGCTATGCCGCCTATCAACTGCTGCGCCGCTATTTGATCCCCGACTATCTGCGCGATACGGCCATTTTGGTGCTGGTGCTGAGCGTCTTTGCGCTTTCGAACACCTTTGCCGGCGAGTCGGGGCTGCTGGCCGTCACGGTGATGGGCGTCTTTCTGGCCAATACCACGCTGCGCAAGCTGCGCGAAGTCTTCTATTTCAAAGAAAAATTGAGCGTTCTTCTCATCTCAACCCTCTTTATTCTGCTGGCAGCCAATATCTCCATGGATGATCTCGCCCTGCTCGACTGGCGCAGCGGGCTGGTCTTGGCTGTGGTGATCCTGGTGCTGCGCCCGCTGGGCGTTGTGCTGAGCGCGCGCGGCAGCGAACTCGACCGCCGCGAGCGTGCCTTTCTGTCGTGGGTGGCGCCGCGCGGCATCGTCGCCGCCGCCGTCTCGTCGCTCTTTGCCTTTGAGTTGGCCCAGTTGGGCTATGACCAAGCGCGTGCGATCGCGCCGCTTGTCTTTTTGATCATCGTCGGCACGGTCGTCATCCAGGGCGGCACGGCCAAATGGGTGGCGCAGTGGCTCGGCGTGCGCGAAGCCGACCCGCAGGGCTTTCTGCTCATGGGCGCTAACCGGCTGGCGCAGGAGCTGGCCTTGGTGCTGCAAAAAGAGGGCTTTGCCGTCCGCCTGATCGATACCAACACCTATAACGTGACCCAGGCGCGGCTGCGCGGGCTGAATGCCGCCCAGGGCAACCTGCTCACCGACTTTGTGCTCACCAATCTTGACCTGGCGGGGATCGGGCGTCTGCTGGCGCTGACCAACAACGACGAGGCCAACGCGCTGGCGTGCAAACATTTCGAACATGAATTCGGCTCGCCCGCCGTCTATCAACTCCCGCCCGCGCTTTCGGTGCGCGAGGGCAACCCCAGCCCCTACCAGTTGGGCCGGCTGCTGTTTGACCCCAAGGCAACCTATGCGCGCCTCGACCATCTGCTGGAGGAGGGTGCGGTGATCAAAAAGACGCCGCTCACGCCGCAGTTCACGTTTGACAATTTTCGCGAGCAATATCAGGATGCGGTCGTCGTGCCGCTCATGCTGATCCGCGGTAAAAAGGTGGAGGTCTGGACGGCGCAGCGCCCGCCGCAGCCGCAGTCGGGCTGGAGCCTGGTCAGCCTGGTGCGTAACGGGGCCGCCCCCCCTGCTGCGCCTGCCGAGTCTGACGAGGCACTGCCGGAACTGGCCCCGGCTGTCTAGGCGCGGGCGTATGCTGTCCGGCGCGCACCGTTCATTCGGGTCTGCGCGGGCTGGTGGTACAATAGCACTGCCCTACCGCCTGGGGACACCCCGAAAGCCGTCGATGCGCAGGGCGTGACCTGCGCCTAGAAAGCCGAGCCACCGATGGGCCTGCTGCGCGCCGGACTCACCAACGAAGCCTACGACCGCGAGTATCGCACGCGCGACCTCATGCGGCGCATCGTCCATTACTTCCGGCCCTGGCTGGGCCGGCTGGCGTTGATCGCCACGATGGTGACGCTGATGGCGCTCTTTGGCGCGGCCCTGCCCATCCTCGTTTCGCAGGGCGTCGAGGTATTGACCCGCCCCAGCGGCAGCACCCCGGCGGTGGTCGCCCTGCTGGTGGCGCTGGTCCTGGCGCTGGGCGTGCTCAACTGGGGTGTCAACTGGGTGCGCCGCGTCGAGACCGGCAAGCTGATCGGCGACGTGATCCTGGCGATGCGCCGCGACGCCTTTGCCGCGGTCATGCACCACGACCTAAGCTTTTTCGACAAATACCAGTCGGGACGCATCGTCAGCCGCATCACCAGCGACACCGACGAGTTTGGCCGCGTGGCCGTCCTGGTCACCGAACTGGTCAGCCAACTGCTGCTCGTCGCCATTCTGTTGGTCTATCTGCTGCGCATCAGTTGGCAGTTGACGCTGCTGCTCTGCGTGCTTGCGCCGGTAGCGTTTGTGATCGCGGGGCGTTTTCAGCACTTTGCGCGCAGGGTCACCCGCCGCGGCCAGCAGGCCATCGCCGACGTCAACGCCAGCATCCAAGAAGCGGTGACCGGCATTTCGGTCGCCAAAAACTTTCGCCGCGAGCAGGGCATCTATGACGGCTTTCTCGATGTCAACGCCCGCAGCTATGCGATCCAGGTGCGCCGCGGCTGGGTCTTGGGCAGCCTCTTTCCCACGCTGACCTTTTTCAGCGGCGTCGGCACGGCCATCCTGCTCTACTTTGGCGGCGTCAACGTCTACTCCCAGGCGATTACCGCCGGCTCCTGGTTTCTCTTTATCAACAGCGTCGACCGCTTCTGGTTCCCCATGCTCAACCTTTCGGCCTTTTGGAGCCAGTTTCAGGGGGCGCTGAGCGCGGCGGAGCGCATCTTTGCGCTCATGGATGCGCAGCCCGTGGTCGTACAGACCGGCAGCCGGCCAGCCGGCCATCTACGCGGCGAGATTGAGTTTGACCATGTCGATTTTGGCTATGCCGCCGATGAACCGGTGCTGACGGATTTCTCGCTGCACATTCGCGCCGGCGAGAGCATCGCCCTGGTGGGGCACACGGGCGCGGGCAAATCGAGCATCGCCAAACTGGTCACGCGCTATTACGAGTTCCAAGGCGGGCAGCTACGCATCGACGGCCAGGATATCCGCACATTTGACCTTGAGAGCTACCGCCGCCACCTGGGGATCGTCAGCCAGTCCCCCTTTCTCTTTGCGGGCACGGTCGCCGATAACATCCGCTATGCGCGCCCCCAGATGAGCGACGCCGAAGTCGAGGCCATCGCCCGCCAGATCGGCAAGGGCGACTGGATGGAGACGTTGCCCGAAGGGCTGCAAACCGACGTGGGCGAGCGCGGCAGCCGTCTCAGCATGGGGCAGCGCCAGTTGGTCGTCCTGGCGCGCATGTTGGCGCTGGACCCGGCGATCTTTATTTTGGACGAGGCCACCGCCAGCGTCGACCCGTTCACCGAGTCGCAGATTCAGACCGCGCTCGACCTGATCCTGCATGGACGCACCTCGATCGTGATCGCCCACCGGCTTTCCACGGTCAAGGCTGCCGACCGCATCCTGGTTTTGGAGCGGGGCCGTATCATCGAAGAAGGCTCGCATGAGACGCTGCTCGCCCGCGGCGGCCACTATGC
>QEUY01000359.1 GCA_003577365.1 Chloroflexota bacterium
ACGCCGATGCGGATCTGCGTCTCCACATGCCGCCGGCGCAGCATCCACTGCACGCTCAGGGCTTCTTCCAGACAGGAAGGGGGCTGTGTGCGCCTGCGCCCGGCGCGACCAATCGCCCTCAACACCGCGGCTGCCGGGTCTGCACCGGGCCGGCCACGCCGCGGGCTGCGGGTGAGAGCCGCCGAGGCGCGCAGCAGACGCAGCAGCACGGGCCAGCGCAGCCGGCGCAAACCCCAACGCACCACGCCCAGTATCCAGGCCGCCTCCATCAGCAGCAGCGCTTCGCCGAGATGCAGGCGGCGCAGGTCACGCAGAAAGGCGCGCCCGGCCATCAGAGCAGTTCGACCAGCCGGTTGGCGCGCAGGTCGCGCACAAAGGCCAGCACATCTTCGGCCAGCGTGGCACGCTCCACGTCGTACTCGTCGAGCAGCGTATCCACGATCTGGGCGCAGGTGGTGGGCTGCTGCAGGATGGCCCAGATGCGCGCCCCCACCTGCGCCAGCCCATAATAAGTCCCTGTCTCCAGGTCGAGGATGATGGCCTCGTCGTCAAGTTGGGTTGAGATCTGGCCCGAAGAAGCAGCGATCTTTGAGCCTTGGGTCAGGTCTGGCATGGCGGGTCTGTCTCCCTCTAGATCGGCAGGGCGGGCTGGCGCGCCGCCATCCGCAGCGCGGCCAGATAGCCGTCGAGCGTGCCGATGTCGATCACGAATTCGCCCGCGGCCAGCGGCTCGCCATAGAGCGGGGCCTGCCGGGCGAGCAGGCGCGGGAACAGGTCGTGACCAAAGTCAAAGGGCGTCTCTGCGGGGATCTCCTCCAGCACGCCCGGATCGCAGATCATCACGCCGGAAAATGCCTGGTCGGTAAAGACCTCGGCGGGCGGCGGTTTCTCGACAAAGCGCCGCACACGCCGCGCCGCATCCAACTCGACCAGGCCGCACGCCTCCGGGTTGGGCACGGCGTAGAGCGCCATGATCAGGCATGTATCGGCCAGGCATGGTTCATCCGCTGTTGGCGCTTGGGCGGCGCGATGTGCGGCGTGGAGCCGCTGCATGCGGCCCAAGTCCAGGTTGGTATAGACGTCGCCATAGACCACTACAAACGGTTCGTCGAGAAAGTGCGCCAGCCGCTTGGCCGCGCCTGCCGTGCCCAACAGGTGCGGCTCGAAGGAATATTGCAGCGTCACGCCCCAGCGCGCCCCGTCGCCAAAGGTCTCTACGATGCAGCCGGCGTGGTGGTGCAGGTTGATGGCGATCTGGCGCACGCCATGGCCGCGCAGCCATGCGATGGTGTGCGCCAGCAGGGGGCGTCCGTCGAGCGGCAGCATCGGTTTGGGGCGCGCCGCCGTCAAGTGCCTGAGCCGCGTGCCGTGGCCCGCCGCCAAGATCAGCGCTTTCATGGTGCTAGTACGCTCCCTTTCGACCCAAGACCGCGGGCAATGTCTGGACAAACAAAATCTGCAGGTCCCACCAAACGCTGTAGTTGCGGATGTAGTGCATGTCGAGCTGCACACGCTCGCCATAGCTGAGGTCCGAGCGGCCCGACACCTGCCACAGCCCTGTGATCCCCGGCTTGACGGTGAGCAAGTTGAGGTACATCGTGCCGTACATCTCGGCCTCTTCCGGGCTGATCATGCGCGGCCCGACGAGGCTCATCTGTCCCAGGAGCACATTGATCAACTGCGGCAGTTCGTCGAGACTGGTGCGGCGCAGAAACCGGCCCACGCGCGTCACGCGCGGGTCTTCTTTGAGTTTGTGGTTTGTACGCAGCTCTGCCGCCAGGTCGGGCCGCGCCGCCAGCACTGCATCCCCGTTCTGCACCATGGTACGGAACTTGAGCGCGTCGAAGGCCCTGCCGCCGATCCCCAGGACGCGCCGCCGGTAGAAGACCGGCCCTGCCGAGTCGAGCTTGATGCACGCGCCGATCAGCGCAAAAATGGGCAGCAGAAAGGGCAACGCCAGCACGATCATCGTGCAGTCGACGGCGCGTTTTAAGAAGCTTTCCAGCCGGTCGAGCCGGAGCCGGTTGGGGGTCATCAGCGGCACTGAGTTTTTGGTCGTCACCTGCATCCCTGTCGTAAAGATCTCATACAGCCCCGACGAGAGGCGCATCTCGACGCCGGAGAGGTTCAGCAGATATTCGAGCGTTTGCAGCCGCTGCCGCCGTCCAAGCGCCGTGGTCGCGATCACCACCTCCTCGATCTGGTGGGCGCGGATGATGGCGGGCAGCGATGCCAGGTCGCCGAGAATGGGCAGGGCCACCCTGCCGCCCTGCCGGCGTATGGGCGCACCCGCACCGGTGGGCATATCCCCGGCCAGCCTGTTGCCGGCCAACGGGTCATTGGCAAGGTGCTCGTCGAAATGAGCGCCAAAGTGCTCGTCAAAATGATCGGTATGACCGGCGGCGAAAGGGTCATCGGCAAAGCGACTGTCTACAAAGCCCAGGATCGAGAGCCCGGAGCTTTGGCTATCCTGAAGCTGCGCGGCCAGCGCCACGGCCTCGTCGTTTGTGCCGACGATGAGCGCTCGCTCCACAAAATAGCCGTAGCGCCGCAGCCGGTAGGCCATACGCCGCAGCACAAAGCGACTCGTCCCGACCAGCACACAGGAGAAAATCCAGGACATCACCAGCCAGCCGCGCGCGATCAGAAAATCGGGCACAAAAAAGCTCACCACCACCACCAGCATCATGCCTGCCGTACAGCCGTTGAGGGCGCGCGTATACTCGCCGGTTCCCCCTAGCAGCGTGTGATAGTCATAGAGGTGCAGCAGCCAGAACAACGCCAGCCAAACCGGAATGAGGATCAAGATCAGCCATAGATACTTCTGCGGCTCGACGGGCACATCGTCGACGAGCGTCACGCCGCCATAGAAGCGCAGCCAGTAGGCCAGCCCAAACGCCAATGCGACCATCAGGGCATCACTCGCCACCATGACCGCCTGGGCGATGCGGCGATAGCTCCCGTGGATGCCGGCAAAGGGGCGTGCCGGTACGATCAGTTCCGGCGCAGATGTATTTAGACGCAGCATGACAAACCGTTCTCCTTATACGCGCACAATGGGGGAACCCTCTTTCTCAGCCAACCGCTCTTGGTAGACCGCTTCCAGGCGCGCCGCACAGCTTGCCCAGGCGTGATGTTGCTCCACATAGGCGCGGCCCGCTTGGGCCAGCCGCCGCCGCTCTGCCGGGGCGTCGAGCAGCCGCACAATCGCCTGGGCAAAGCCCGCGGCATCGCCGGCCACGATGGCCTCCTGGCCGTCTGTCGTGGACAGGGCCGAGACCGCCTGCGGGCTGGCGACGACCGGCGCAGCGCAGGCCATCGCCTCTAGGACCTTGGTTTGGATGCCTGCGCCATAGGGGACAGGCACAACCGCCAGCGTGGCGCGGCGCAGATAGGGCCGTATATCGGGCACGGTGCCGGTCACCAGTACGCGCCCACTGCCCGGCGAGCGCTCTTCTGCCAGAGCGCGCACGCTGGGCGGGGGGTCCTTGCCCACGATCCACACATCCACCTCCGGGCGTGTGCGCCACACCCGCGGCATGATGGCGCAGACCAGCCAGCGCGCCGCCGTGACGTTGGCGTGATAGCTCATCTTGCCGCTCAAGACCAGCGTGCTGGGCAGACGCTCCTCTTCGGTTGGGCAAAAATAAGCGAGGTCGACGCCGTTGGGCAGCACATCGATCTGGGGGGCGGCCACCTGGGGGGCCGCGTGGCCCTGCCCGGGGTCGCCCCACAACGCCAGCAGCGCCGCCCGGTCGACCGGCGACGTGACCAGCGTGTGGTCGAACTGGCCCAGCAAAAAGCGCTCATAGGGTGCAGTGCGGCGCAGCTCAAAGGCGGTCAGCAGGCGGCTGGCGCGGCTGCTGCTTTGCTGGGCTGCCTGCCGGAAGAGATGCGAGATACAGTCCACGCTGTCCCACACAATTGGGATCGCCTGGCCCTGACCGGCCATCCGCTTGGCTAGGTAGAGGCCATAGCGCGCCCCGCGCAGATGCTCGACATGGATCACATGGAGCGCGCCGAGCGGCTGCGTATGCACGATCTCGGCCAAGGCCGCGGCCAAGCCTGGATGCCAGGCATAGTGCGCCTGGAGCGGCGCGGGGCCGGCGAGCGCGGCCAGGCTGTTGGCAAGCGTTTGCAGCCGGCGCAGCGGCCGCGCCGTCACGCCGATCCCCAGGTCGCGCAGGGCGTCCAGGTCGCGTTTTTCCTCGTCTGTCGCCCAGAGCGCGCCCAGCGTGACCTGATGGCCCCGTGCGACCAGCGCACGCAGGAACTCAAACGAGCGCACGCGGATGCGGTTGGGGGTATAGGGTGTGATATAGAGAATGTGCATCCGTGTCGGTCCACCTATACCGGGTACATCCGGTCCCACTGCGGGTAGACGGTGCGCCAGTCGTAACGCTGCGCCAGCGTGCGCCGGCCTGCGGCGGCGAGGCGCTCGCCTTCGGACGCATCGCCCAGCAGCCGGATCGTGGCCGCGGCGAAGCTGCGCGCATCGTCGGCGATCAGCAGGTTGTCGCCGGAGCGCGCCTCCAGCCCCTCGGCGCCCACAGTCGTGCTGACCATCGGCAGCCCCCAGCGCCAGGCGTCCAAGATTTTGACGCGCATGCCGCCCCCGGCACGCAGCGGCACAATAAAGGCCCCCGTCTCCTGCAGATAGGGCGACGGGTCGGCCACATAGCCAGTGACCTCCAGGTTGGCCGCGGGGATGCCCATCTGCGCCAACTCCGGCGGCGGCTGTTTGCCGATCACAGTCAAGATGGCCTGCGGGCAGGCGGCGCGCACCGCCGGAAAGACCTCTTTGGCGAACCACAACACCCCTTCCGCATTGGGCGGGTAGTGCAGCCCGCCCAAGAAGGTGATGCGCGGCGCCGGCGCGCGGCGGTGCAGCAGCGCCGCGGACGCATCTACACAGATCGGGATCACGCCTGAATTGCGCACGGCTCCGGCGCTGCCGTTGGCCTGGCGCTGCACCGCCGCATAGTCGTCCGCCGTCACCCACACCACCTCGTCGAAGGCGATAAAGACGGCGTTGTGCTGGTCGAGCGTGAGGCGCGGGCGGTGCGGCCCGCGGCCCAGACGCTGGGCCAGCCGCGCATAGGGGGCCATCCATAACTGGTCGGCGTGGATGGCGTCAAAGGCGGGCTGCCCCGCGATCACCTGCGCCAGCAGCGACCGCATTGCGCGCACTTCGTCGCGCGCAATCAGGAACGGCGTGGGCGAAGGCAGGCTGCGCAGCAGGTGGCCTGCATCGCGCCAGCGCTGCCGCGGCATGGGCGTGGTGTAGACGCTGGCGCAGAATTGGGCCAGATGGCCCAGCGCCTCCGCCGAATCGTTGGGCCGCACAAACGAGACCAGCGTGATGGCGTGGTGCTGGGCTAGATAGCGCAGCACATAATAGGCGCGCACCTTGGGGCCTGCATCCAGCGGATAGGGCAGCACCTGGCTGAGAAAGAGAATACGCATCGGTCGATAGCCTTTGAGCCTGGCCTAGCGTTTGCGCAGCGCCTGGTAAAGCGGGTTTGAGGCCGGTTTGATCCCTTCCTGGAGCGCCGGCAGCGTGTGCGCGCCCGCTTGGCCGTTGGCCTGTATCTGTAGAGCGCCGCGCCGCGTCCCCTCTGCATCTGCGGCGCGCGGCACGGCATAGCCATAGCCGGCATGATAGACGGTCTGCGAGACGGGCACGGCGTTGAGGACGACCCCCAGCAGGTTGACCTGCAGATGGCGCAGGCTCTTGACCACGCGCTGCGTGGGGGTGCGTTGGGTGCGCCCGGCCGCGACCACCAGCAGCATAGCTTCCACATGGGTGGCTAAGATCGAGGCGTCGACCGTGGCGGTCAGCGGCGGCGTGTCCAGCAGCACGATATCGAACTTCTGCGCCATCTCCGCCAGCACCCCGCGCAGCTCCTTGCGGCTCAACAGCCGGGTAGGGTTCGGTGGCAGCGGCCCGGAGGTCAGCAGCGACAGCCTCTGCTGCGCCGGCTGCTGGATCAGCAGCTCCAGGTTATGTTCTTCGCCGAGCAGCAAGGTGGTCAACCCGCGTTGGTTGGGCAGGTTGAACTGCCGGTGCAGCGAGGGCCGGCGCAGGTCGGCGTCGACCAGCAGGGCGCGATAGCCTGCTTCGACAAACGCCAGCGCCAGATTGGCGGCGACCGACGACTTGCCATCGCCTACCGCTGGGCTGCCCACCAGCAGCGTCTTGGGGACATCGCCCCCCAGCGCGGCTTGGATGTTCAGGCGCAGCGCCGAGAAGGCATCGTTCAGCGCCGCACGCTCGTCGTCGCCCTCCAGCCCGGCTCTCCCCTCTGCCGCATGGTTCTTGGGAACCAGGCCGAGCGCGGGCAGCGCCAGATGGTCTTGGATGTCGTCTTCGTTTTGCAGCGTGTTGTCGAGGTAGTACATGGTATAGGCTGCGGCTGCGGCCAGGGCAAAGCCCAGCGCGGCGGCTACCGCTACGTTCGTCTTTAGGCCGCGCGACATAGGCGTGGTGGGCAGGTTGGCCGGCTCCAGCACGTGGATCGTGTTGATCGCACCTTGGCGCGAGTTCGCCAGCAGGTTGGCAAAGTTGGCCTGCAGCGTCGCCAGCTTGGCCTCCAGGGCGGTGATCTGGCTGCGGGCGTCCTGGATCTGCCGGGCGCTGAACATGCCGGTCAGTTCGGTTTTCACCCGTTCGATCTCCGCCGTAGTCTCAGTGATGCCCTTCTCCATCTGGTCCAACTGGTCTGCGATAAAGGCCTGATACTCGCTGCCCTCCTGCATCCCCGGCCCGATCTGGAGGAGTTGGTTGACCAGTTCGGCGGCGACTGCCTGCGCCCGCACCGGGTCTGTATCGACCACCGAAAGCTCGATCAATTGCGTGTTGGGCACCAAGCGCGCCGTGTAGTAGGGCAGCCAGCCCAGCCCCAGCGCCGCTTGCGTGGCGTCGCGCACGGTGGAGCGCTGCACGATGTCGGCATAGGCCGACGCCAACTGGCCCGCTAAATAGAGGTCATTGCTGTTGGGGTTTGGTTCCAGCAGTGACGACCCGACCATGATCGTCGTGCGCGAGAGATAGGTGCGCGGCTGGCGCAGCGTATAGAGTCCGCTTGATACGCCGGCCAGCAGCGTGCACGCGGCGATCAGCCACCACCATTTGAGCAGTGGCCGCAGCAATAGACGTAGGTTGAGTTCTTCCATCTCTGTCCGGTCTCTTGTCTGTCTAAATTCTCATCCGGGCGGCGCGGCGCTCGCCAGTCTACCCACGCCGCCAGACGCCGGTCGACAGGGCGCGGTTGGGGAGCGGCGGGCGCTTGGCGAGATAGACGGCTTGGTAGACGTCGAGCGTCTCGGCGGCGCAGCGCTGCCAACTGAACTGGGCCGCGCGCCGATAGCCGCGCGCGATCAGGTCGCGCTGCTGCGCTGCGCCGGTCAGCAGAGCGGTCATGGCGGCGGCCATCTCCGCCGCACCCTCGGCATCGACGAGCAGGGCAGCGTCCCCGGCGATCTCCGGGATCGACGAGTTGCCGGCGGCGATGACGGGCGTCCCGCAGGTCATGGCTTCGAGCAGCGGCAGCCCAAAGCCCTCCTCGCGTGAGGGGAAGACAAAGAGCGCAGCCAGGCTATACAGCCCGCACAACTCCTCGTCGCTCACGCCTTGCACAAAGCGCACACGCTCGGCCAGCCCCAGCCGCGCCACCAGGTGCGCCATCGCTGTGGAAAGCAGGCTGTGCGTCCAGACGATCACCAGCGGGTGGCGCGCCTGCAACGGCTGCGGCAGTTGGCCGTAGGCGGTGATCAGCGTGGCGATGTTTTTGCGCGGGTCTGCCGATCCAATCGCCAGGATATAGCCGCGCTCCAGGCCAAAACGCTGCCGGATCCGTGCTGCAGCCGTCTCGCCCGTCATACGGCCAAAGACGGGGCCGGCGGCCTCATAGGTGACGGTGACCTGCTCTGGTTGCAGCCCCAGTTCGGCCACAATGCGGCGCTTGGCCGCCTGCGAAACCGTAATCACCGCCGCGGCGCGCTGCACCGCCAGTTTGGGCACGGTCTGGTAATAGCGCGCCATGAGCGCCCGTTTCAGCCCCAGCGCCCGCACCGGCTTAGCCGGCGGCGTATGCCAGATCATGTCGTGGATCGTCACGGCCAGCGGGCAGCCAAGGCGCAGCGGCGCAGTAAGGCAGGGGGCGTGGAACAGGTGCAGCCGGTCACGCGCTGCGGCGCGCGCCAACTGCACCTGTTCGCGCCAGGGCATCCCTACCAGCGGCGTGTCGCCGGGGATCACGCGTAGCGTGCAGTTGCGTTCTGCCAGCCAAGCGGGGCCGCGACCCGCGTCCCGATCCAAATAGAGGACATATTCGTTGGCGCTGTCGAGCCGTGTCAGCGCCTCGATCAGGTAGGTCGAATAGGTCTTGAAGCCGCCCGCCTGCGGGTGCGTCAGGAAGCGGGCGTCGATGCCGATCTTCATGGGCGTCTCATGCCCCCGGCTGCGCCAGGGCCGAGCCGCGCCCTGCCAGACGGTCTGCCAGATCGACCAGCGCCAGCGCCGCAAAGAGCAGCAGAACGGTATCCACCGGCAGCCGGTAGCGGATCAGCGTCCAGGTTAACAGATGCAGGAGGGTGTAGACGGCCATAAAGAGATAGAGCAGCACGATCTGGGCGCGCTGCGCCGGGTGATCGGGCGCACGCAGCCGCCGCGCCGCCAGCCACAGCCCATAGAGCATGAAGGGTAGCAGCAGCCCAAACGAGGCCACGCGCGACACATTGCTGATCAGCCCCGAATCCGGCGAGGGCCAGAACTTGACGTATTCGGGGATGCGGCTCCACGACAATTGCAGATAGCGCAGCGGGTCGTCCACCACAAAGCCGATGCCCGCCTGGAGCAGCGCCCGGTCCAGTTGGCCCTCGTTGAGCGGCAGCAACTGCGCCGGGATCAGGTCTTGGTATGATGGCCCGTCGAGGGGCAGCAGGGGCATGAAATGCGTGCCGTGGATGGGGTGGTTGCCCCAATAGAAGGCAAACCCGGCGTTGGTGTTGAGCGGCACAAACGTGCCAAAGGCGCGGTAGTTGCGCAGCGTCCACGG
>QEUY01000360.1 GCA_003577365.1 Chloroflexota bacterium
TGCGCCGTTGGACATGCCGGAGAAATCAAAGAGCGCGTAGACCACATCCACGCCGGAGAAGGTGGTGTTGGCGTTGACCGGCTCGTCGTTGGCGATATCCTCGGCAAAGGTGATCTGGCCGATGGTCGGGCTGAGATCGACCGGCGCCGGCCCGTTGCCTTCGCCCACCATGACGCCGCCGCGATAGAGCGAGACGCCGTCGAAGAGGATTTCCAACTCGGTAAAGCCGGAGTCGAGGCCGTTGTCGTTATAGACGCTGGACCAACTGCTGCCCGACGCGCCGCCGTCCCAGGTAAATGAATCGCGCAGGATTTCGCCGCCGTCGAGATACCAGATAAAGGTCATGTCTTTGCCGTCTTCCAACCCGACATAGTCAAAGACGGCATAGAGGTCGGTGATGCCAGCGCCGAATTTCACCGCCGGGTTGAGCGGCTCACCGCGGCGGTTGACCGCCTCGGCATACTGCACGCGCGTGATCTGCGCGCCGTTGCCCACCGGGTTGGGGAAATAGCCCTTGACAAACGCCAGCGCCAGGTTGCCGGTGCGGACCAGCCCGATCTTGCCCATTTCGTCGGTGTTGCCCGCGGTGGGCACGCCGACAAAGCGGCCTGTGCCGTCAGTCGCCAACCCGCCGGAGTTGCCGTGGTTTAGCTCGGCATCGGTCTTGATCCATTCGTAGACGCCGTCGCGGTTTTCGTCGAGGAAGCCCGATACGATCCCTTTGGTATAGGTGGCGGTGTTGCCGCCCAGGCCGGGGAAGCCGAACATGTTGATCTCATCGCTGATCATCATCTCGTCGCTGTTGCCGTACTCGATTGGCGTTAGCCCCAAATTGGCGGGC
Source organism: Chloroflexota bacterium (assembly GCA_003577365.1). Taxonomy (GTDB): domain Bacteria; phylum Chloroflexota; class Anaerolineae; order Caldilineales; family Caldilineaceae; genus QEUY01. The sequence goes on from QEUY01000360.1 coordinate 842, forward strand.
AGCGGCGCGTCGGGGTCGTCGGCCAGCGCCACGATCTGGATCAGCGCCAGGTCGAGGTCGGGGTCGGTCTTGACCACCAGGCCGAAGTATTTGAGGATCGATTCGCCGCGCAGGTCGGGCGGGGTGACGGCGATGCCCGCGACGGCGTCGTCGTTCATCAGCCCGTTGTCCCGGTCGCCCTCCACCACATGATAATTGGTGAGGATCAGCCCGGTGTCGTTCATAACCGTGCCGCTGCCCAGGCTGAACATCTCAAAGTCGTTGTCGGGTACGATCACCTGGACGGTGGCGCGCAGGGCGCGCTCTACCCCGGCGCGGTCGAGCGCGGCCGCGGGCTGGATCGAAAAGGCGGTGGCGACCAAAGCCAGGAAGGTGATGGCGAAATGGACATAGCGCCGCGGCGCAGCCCCGTGCGGGCCGCAGCGCAGCACAGCGGTGAGAGCGTGGCGGATGGGCGTCATTGTTCACCTCCCTCGGTGGGCAAGCTTTCCCGAACATGCAGGCTGTTGTACACGGTGCGGAAGTAGTGTTCCTCCCGCTCCCAATCGGCGGCGTCGGCAGCGGTGGTGACCACAACCACCTGGCTGCTGTCGGGTTCGACAAAGACCAGGTCCTGCGCCTGGACGACGACCGGCGCGGCCAGCGCGCCGGAAGGCCGGGTCGGGTCGGCGATATAGGCATAGGTGACCACAATGCCCGGCTCGCCGTCGACCGTGACCGCGCCGGCGCTCAGTTCGCGATAGCGCAGCAACTCCTGGCTGCGCTGCACCCCCAGCCCGGTGCGGGCGGTGACCATGTTTTCGTTGGGGTTGAGCGGTCGCACCGCAATTTTGATCTCGCTGTCGAAGATGCTGGGGCTGCTGGGGTTGCGCGCGGCGACAATATAGCCTTCGCTCTCGCCCCTGATCCAGCGCGCCGGGATCTCGACGGAGGGCAGGTTTTCGCCCAGCTCGACGGTGCGGCTGGCGTTGATGGCGTTGTTGCGGATGCCATAGCCCAAGAACAGGGCAAAGATCACGGTGATCAACAGCGCCAGGTCATTGCGCCGGATCTCGGCGTCGCTCGGCGGTTCGTTGGTGACGCTCGGTTTGGTGAGCGCCGTCAGCAGGCTGGACATTACGCGTTCTCCTCGTGGGCAGATGGGCCGGTTTGAGCTGCGTCCGACGGGGCCGCCGGCGGGGTCTCTTCAGGGTAGACCGCCACCGTGGGCGGGGTGCTTTCGGCGGGGGCGGGCGCCAGCCCTGGCGTGCCAATCGCGTCGAAGCCGGGTTCGCTGCGCAGCGGCTGCCGCGCCACGCGCAGCGTCTCCTCATTGGCACGTTCGATCAGCCAGAAGACCAGGGCCAAGACGATGATGGCGATGGCCGCGGCAAAGATCAGGTCGCTCCAGGGGTTATAGTTCAGCCCACCGCTGAAGGTGCGCTCCAATAGAAAGAAGAACAGCCCGTTGAAGGTCGCGGCGATCAACAGCCCCATGGGCATGTAGTAGATCGGCACTTTTTCAAAGCGCATCTGGCCGATGAAATAGCCCAACACGCCGGAGAAGCTGGCATAGGCCAGGGCGTTGACCACCATGCGGATCGACCCGATGTCCAGGTCGACGCCGCCGCTGGCGACGACATATTGAAAGTTGTAGACGGTGGCCATGCCCAGCCCGGCGGCGATGGCATAGATCACGCCGTCCACGCGCTCGTCGAACTCCGGATGGCTGAAGACCGAGAAACGCACGGCCAGATAGACCAGCGTCTGCTCGATGATCCCGACGATCAAGATGCCGCCGAGCAGGTGCGCCCACCAACTGTTATACTGCCAGTCGCGGAAGCCAAACAGCCCGTCGACCAGCGGGGCATGGAGCGCGCCTGCGATCAAGGCCCCCAGCACAAAGACGTTGAAGACCATCTGTTTGGGTTCTGGTTCCAGCCGGTCAAACTGGTAGAAAAAGGCGAGCCAAAGCGCCGCCGGCACCAGACTGAAGATCAGCCCCAACAGGATGAGGGCGAGTCCATCCAAGTTGGCGCCGAAATCGGGGATGAGAAAGTTGAAGACGCCGGTGAAGACCAGCAGCCCCAACACGGTGATGGCGATGGCAATCCATAGCCCGCTGCGGTTATGGGTCACACGCTCCACCCGATTGAGTTCGTCGCCCCTATAGGTTGCTTGCACTGAAATCCTCCTTGTTGATCCGTGATGAATCGGCCCCGATGGGAGCTTGTTTCCCCAGTGAACACATACCGTTACACCAAACACCGTTATACCAGACACCGTTAGACCAGACGCCGCTACCTAGATGATTGGTTAGATGATTGGTTGAAATAATCACCTTGCTCGAACTGTGTGGCTCCGGCGGCGGGCAGCGCCGGAGAATGGAGGCAGCCAACGAGGTGGACGCGCGCTTGGCAGTGGGAAAGAAGATTGACACCCTGCAGGAGTGCAGGTAACATTTCCCAGACGTGTGTTTGGATGCTCGCCGATACCAGACGCATTGGAACTGAGACTTGCTCTACATTTTACTTCATTCAATCGTGGGTAGACAACCGTCATTTTATGGATTTGCGTCCTAGCGCCAACCCTGTGCTGGTCTATACTGCCGCTGCATTTGATACGATGCTGGCCCATCTCTGGGCGCGTAAGCTGGTGGCGTTGGACACCGAGAGCGACAGCCTGTTTAGCTATTACCCTAAGGTCTGTCTGATCCAGATCTCCACCTATACCGACCCGGCTGCGGCCCCCGGCGCGGTGACCGATTATCTGGTCGACCCGCTGCGGTTTAACGAGATCGACGCCTTGGGCGCGCTGCTGGCGAGCGCCGACTGCCAGGTGGTGATGCACGCCGCCGAAAACGATATCCTGCAACTGCAGCGCGAATATGGCTTTCGCTTCAACGCCATCTTTGATACGCAACTGGCGGCGCGTATCCTGGGGTGGGAGCGGGCCGGGCTGGCCGTCATCCTCGAAGAGAAGTTCGGCGTCGTCAGCGATAAACGCATGCAGCGCACCAACTGGGGCAAACGCCCCCTGACGCCGGAGCAGATCGCCTATGCGCAGATGGACACGCATTATCTGCCTGCACTGGCCGCGCTGCAAAGCGAAGAACTGCACGCACGCGACCGCTGGGAGGAAGCCCAGGAAGCCTTCGCCCAGTTGGCCGCCCTCGACTATCAGACCCGCCCCACCAACCACCGCTCCTTTTGGAGCATGAAGGAGACGCGCGCCGTCCCGCTCGACCAGACCGGCGTGCTGGAGGCGCTCTGGCTCTGGCGCGAACAGGAGGCGCAGAGCCAAGACCGGCCCCCCTTCAAGATCGTCAACAATCAAGTCTTGGTGCAACTGGCCCAGACACAGCCGCGCACGCCCGCCGAGCTGGCCGCGGTGCGCGGCCTGGGCAGCACGGAACTGCGGCGCTATGGCGCGGCTCTGCTCAAAGCCATCGAAGAGGGCAAACGCCGCCCGCTGCCCGACCTGCCCGAACCCCATCTGCGCCCCGAACAGTTCCTCGAGCGCTCGGCCCTGGCGCAGTACGATGCGCTGCGCCGCTGGCGCGCCCAGGTCGCCGAGGCGCGCGGCGTCGCACCGGACATCGTCCTGACCAACGATGTGCTGCTGGAGATCGTCAAGCGGCAGCCGCATACGGTTGGCGACCTGCGCCGGATCGATGCCATCGGGCCGTGGAAGGCGCGCACCTATGGGCCGGAGATCATCAAACTGCTGCACCGCTAAACCTGCCTATCTGCCCCACGCGGTCACCTTTTGCTCAGGCGAGAACTGCCCGCCTGAGCAAAAGTGTAGCGTCCGGGGTGTTTGACAAGCGTGGTCTGCCGCGTTTGACGCGCGTGCGCGGCCTACCCGCGCAGGAGCCATTGGCGGCGCAGCCAGCGCAGCGCCACGCCCGCCAAGAACCAAAACCCACCCAGCGCAAACCCCAACAGCAGCACGCCAAAGAGCAGCGCCAGCGTCTGTGTGGCGAAGGTCTGTTCGGACGCGCCCAGCAGCCAACGCCAGCCGCGCGGGATGGCCTCGCCCCTGTCGATCGCATAGACACCCAGCAGCGAATCGGCCAAGAGCGCCGCGATCAGCGCGCAGAGCAGGATGCCGCCTAAGATCGACAGCCGGACAATGCGATGCTCGTCCCGCGCTGGGGTGGGTCGTTCGGAAGTGAGCCTGCGGTCGTCCATGGAGAGGGCCGGGTGTGGGTTAGGGGGGGCAGGCCGCCCGCCGGCGGCCCAGCTCGCCCAGGTCCAGCTCGGTTGAGGGGCGGATATCGGCCTTGGTCACGCGCTGCATATAGGCCAAGGCGCGGCTGTTCTCCTCTGCCGAGATCGACGCCACGCAGTCGGCAGGCACATAGATCGCCAGGTCGCGCATATAGGCATCGTTGGCGGTGAAGAGCACACAGTTGTCGCCGGCAATGCCGGCCAGGATCAACGTGCGCACGCCCAGATACTTGAGCAGCGTCTCCAGCGTGCTGACAAAAAAGGCCGAGTGCTTGACCTTGAGCACAAAGTAATCATCTGGGTCGGGTTTGAGCAGCTCGGCCAGCGGCTGGCCGAGCACCCCATCATAGAGACAGTGGGCCACCACCTGGCGAAAATCTGACCGCCAGCGGCCAAAGTTGTCGTTGGCGTAGATGACCGGTATGTTGGCCGCTTGGGCGCGGCGTTTGAGTTCGGCGATGCGCTGCGCCACGGGCAGGCTGTGTCCATACAGCTCCTCCCCGCCGGGGTATTCCAGGTCGTTGATCATGTCGATGATCAGCAGCGCCACGGGAGATTGGTCGGGTGCGCTGCCGTGCAGGGTGCTGCTGTCATCGCTCATGCCATCATTGGCCATGACGGTTCCTTCGGGTCATTGGGCCAGCGCCCCGGCCAAGGCTTCGGCCAGGTGGATGGCACGGCGGTCGGTAAAGTGCTCGATCTGGTGGCGGCAGCTTGTCCCGCTGGCGACGATCACGGCGTTGGCGTCTGCGCTGCGCACGGCGGGGAAAAGCCGGTCTTCGCCGACGGCGCGGCTGATCGCATAGTGGTCGATCTCATAGCCGAAGTCGCCGGCCATGCCGCAGCAGCCGCTGGGGATGACCTCGACCACATAGCCGGCGGCGCGCAGCGCCGCGACCGTGCTTTCATTGCCCACCATGGCCTTGTGGTGGCAATGGCCGTGCAGCAGCGCCTTGCCGGGCTGCGCCTTCCAGGGCGCATTGAAGCGCCCAGCCGTCACTTCTCGCGCCACAAACTCCTCGAAGGTAAAGGCCTGGGAGGCCACCAGCCGCGCCCGCTGCGCGTCGGAGGCCAGCCCCAGATACTCGTCGCGCAGGGTGAGGATGCAGCTCGGTTCCACGCCGACGATCGGGATGCCTTGGGCGGCGATGCCCGCCAACAGCGCCACGTTGTGGTCTACCCAAGGCCGCGCCTTGTCGGCCTGCCCGCCGGTGATCAACGGGCGGCCACAGCATTTGCGCCCCTCGGCCAGATAGACGGCATAGCCCGCCGCCTC
>QEUY01000361.1 GCA_003577365.1 Chloroflexota bacterium
TGGGGCCGCAGCCGCCGAGGGCGGCACTGAGCGCAAGCAGAAGTGTGATGATCAAGAGGGCATGCCGCCAACGGCGTTGGATGGTCATAGCTGATTTCTCTGATCGCGCTAGGGTTGGGGCCAGAGGCTGTGGATGGGTGTCCACGCCAGGGCAGCGCGGGCGGCGGCATTGCTGCAGCGCCAAGAGGGCGGGCAAGGCTGCTGCGGCGCGCGCGGCGGGCGGGGGCTGTCTGTGACATCGGCCAGACGGTCGAGGTAATCGCCGTTACGCAGCGGTTCGTCCACAATGTTGTAGATCGAGCCGCTGGGCGCGCACAGCAGCGCGGCGGCGAAGGACGTAGTTGCGCCCATCACAGGGGACGGCCAGCGTGCCCGCTTTGAGCTTGGCGATCTCGCTCTGCTGAAAGGTGCCGGGGCCGACAAAGCTGCCGCCGCGCAGAATGCACCAGGCCATTTGGCCTTCGGCCAGTGTACGCACCAGGCCCTCCATGGTGACAACCGGGTTGGTGACGCCGCCGCGGCGCGACGTCTGGTCAAGCGGCGTGCTTTCGTCGATCCAGGCGTCGCCGCAGTCGGGGTAGGCCATGGTGATGCTCTGCTGTAGATAGCGGCTGACGCCGGCCTGGCGCGCGGCGGTGAGCAGCGCCTCGGTCGCTTCCGTACGCAGGCGGGTGTTGGCGTCCCATGCGCCGGGCGCGTCCATATCGGCGGGGATGGCGGTGGCGATGTGCAGCACGGCGTCACAGCCCTGCAGCAGGGCGGGCAGGCCGGGCCGCTGTTCTGGCGCAAGCATGTCGAAGGAGCGGATCTCGGCGGCGGCGGGCAGCACGGCCTGGGCTTTGTCGAGCGAGCGGGCCAAGGCGACCACGCTGTGACCCTGTGCCAGCAGCCGCGGGATCAGCGCACGGCCCAAGACCCCAGTGGGGCCGGCGACGGCGACTTTCATGGGGAACCCTCCTTTGTCCTAGCTGTGTTGTACCGCACTGTGTCGTACGGGGCAAGGGCGACGCCTGCATTATCGCACAGGCGCAGAGGAGGCACGAACTAGGCAGGGTGATCGGCGCGTCTATCGCGATGGAGCTTTGGCAATGGAAGGGCGTCAGGTGGATTTGTCAACATCTGCGAGCCGGTTGTGGAGCGGATGCGTGTTTCATGCTACGATAGCAGTGTACTCTCCCTATATGGCAACCATGACCGAAGGAGACAGACGATGTCCCTCAGACATACTTCGCGGAGACAGACGATGTCCCTCAGACATACTTCGCGGCTGGTGGCAGTTGCGCTTGGGCTGCTGGTCTGGCTGGTCGCTGGCTGCGTGACCCAGCCTGCGCCCGGCCCCGCCTCAGATGCTGCCGAGGCGCAAACCGCGGCCAGCGCCCGCACGCCCGCAGACGGCCAGCCGGCTGACGTGGCCGCGGTCTATGACCTGCCCGACCTGGGCGGGCGCACCGTGGTGGCCGTGACCGCCAACGACTACATTCCGCTCAACTATGTGGACCCGCTGAGCGGGCAGGCCGAGGGGCTGGAATATGACGCGGTCAACGAGATCTGCCGGCGGGGCGGTGCGCGCCGGGCAGTTCGACGTGGGCATGGACGGCATCACGATCACCGAGGAGCGCGCCCAGCAGGTCGATTTCTCGATCCCCTATCTGCGCAGCCAGCAGTTTATGCTGGTGCGCGCCGACGAGAGCCGCTTTGCCACGCCGCAGGAGTTCGCCGCCGATGCCGGCCTGCTGATCGGGTCGCAGGCGGGGACGACCAGCTTCTATACCGCGGTCTATGAGATTTTGGACGGCGACGAGAGCAACCCGCGCATTGTCCTCTTTAAGAATTTCGGCGCGTCGGTGCAGGCGCTGCTCAACGGCGATGTAGACCTGGTGCTGGTGGATGCGGCCAGCGGCCAAGGCTATATCGGGGCCAACCCCGACCAGCTCAAGATCATCGGTTCGCCGCTGGCGTCGGAGGATTTCGGCTTTATCTTTACGCCGCAGAGCGACCTGGTCGAGCCGTTCAACCAGGCAATCGACGCCATGACGCGCGACGGCTATTTTTACTATCTCTCGACCAAATGGTTCTATTTCAACGACCCCAACGCCGAGGATGTCTATGAACGGCTGCCCGACCTGGGGGGGCGCACGGTGACGGCGGTCACGGCCAATGACTATCTGCCGCTCAATTTCGTGGACCCGGCGACAGGCCAGGCGGTGGGCTGGGAATACGATGCCGTGGAGGAGATCTGCCGGCGCATCCACTGTGTGGTGGAGTGGCAGACCGCGGCCTGGGAGACGATGATCGCCGCCGTAAACCAGGGGCAATATGACGTAGGCATGGATGGGATCACGATCACCGACGAGCGCGCGGCGCAGGTGAGCTTCTCGGTCCCGTATATGACCAGCCAGCAGTATATGCTGGTGCGCGCCGGTGAAGACCGCTTTGTCAACGCCACTGAATTTGCGGCCAACCCAGCGTTGTTGATCGGGTCGCAAGCGGGGACGACGAGCTATTTCACGGCGGTGGATCAGATCTTGGGCGGGGACGCCGAGAGCGACCGGCTGGTGCTGTTCAAGAATTTCGGCGCGGCGGTGCAAGCGTTGATCAACGGCGACGTGGATATGGTGTTGGCCGACACGGCGACGGGCAAGGGCTATGTGGGGGCCAACCCCGATGCGCTCAAGCTCATCGGGCCGGCGCTCTCCACCGAGCAGTTTGGCCTGATCTTCCCGCCGGAGGATGAACTGGTCGAGCCGTTCAACGCCGCGCTCGATTCGATGATCCAGGACAACTATACGCAGTACCTGGACAACAAGTGGTTCTATCTTTACGACGTGTCGGAGTGAGACGGCGGAGCAAGAAGATCTCACCGCAAAGACGCAAAGGGCGCAAAGAGGGCCAGAGAAGAGCTGAATGACACAGTTGCCGATCCAGACGACAGCCGAGCCTGAGCGCGCAGCGCCGGTGGGCGCGTTTGCGCCGCTGCGGCTGCCCAACTTTGCCTGGTTTATCACGGGCACGACGCTTTCCAACAGCGCGCAATGGATCCAGCAGGTGACCTTGAGCTGGCTGGTCTATGAGCTGACCGGTTCGGGCGCGATGTTGGGCACGCTCAACTTGGTGCGTTCGATTGCGACCTTGGGGCTGGCGCCGATGGCCGGCGTGGCGGTCGACCGCTTTTCCCGCCGGGGGCTGCTCTATGCCACCAGCGGCTGGCTTTTCACCATCAGCCTGGTCTTTGGCTTGGTGCTGCTGGTCGATACCACGCTGATCTGGCCGCTCTATATCTTTGCCCTGCTGGGGGGCGTGGCCCAGGCCGTCAGTATGCCGCTGAGCCAGACACTGGTCTTTACGCTGGTGCCGCGCATCCTGGCGCCCAGCGCGGTGGCGCTGGTGCAGACTGGCTGGGCCGTGATGCGCTCGCTCGGCCCGGCGGTCGGCGGCTTTTTGATCCTCTGGTTTGGCCCGGCGGGGAACTTCTTTGTCCAGGCCGGGGCCTATGCGCTGGTGGCGTTGACAGTGGCTAAGCTCAACTTGCCATCTGAACGGGTGGACGTGAGCGCAGTCACGGCGCGCGGCAGCCTGGCCGAGGGGCTGCGCTATATTGCCGCCGAGCGCACCACGCGCGCCTTTATCTTGATGGGCTGGGTGCTGCCGCTCTTTATCATCCCGACCTTTTCGGCGTTGCCGCCGATCTATGCCAAGGATGTCTTTGGCGGCGGGCCGGATACTTTGGGCCTGCTGTTGTCGGCGGTGGGGGTGGGGGGCATCGTGGGCGGCTTTGTCACGGCGTCGCTCGGCCACCTGGAGCGGCGCGGGCTGCTGCAACTGATGGCGCTGCTGCTGCTCAGCCTGTCGTTGATCGGCTTTGCGCTCAGCTCCGATCTGTGGCTGGCGCTGGTCTTTTTAATGCTGGCGGGCTTTTTCGAGATGGTCTATCTGGCGACAAACCAGACGCTGCTCCAGCTTTCGATCCCCGATGCGCTGCGTGGGCGCGTGACCGGGATCGTCAGCCTGAACTCTGGGCTGATGCCGATCGGCGCGCTGGTGGCGGGGATCGGGGCCGACCTGGTAGGGCCGCGGCTGATCACGCTTCTGTTGAGCGGGAGCGCGGCGGCCATCGCCGTGATCGTCTTTCTGGCATCGCCCACCGTGCGCGATTACCGGCTGAGCCGGGCCATGGCCGCTCAGGGCGCGAGCGACCGGTAGCGGGCAGCGCGCCAGTTAGGGGACGCGGGCGAGGGCTTGGAAACTGGCCTTGAGCGCGGGATAGAGCGCCACATAGATCTGATAGAGCGCGTCATAGCGCGCGGCCAGGGCCGGATTGGGCGCATAGACAGTCCCAGGCTCTACCATGCCGGCGACGGCGGCCTGGACCGTGGGATACAGCCCTACGCCGGCGGCTGCGACGATAGCATCGCCCAGCGGTGCGCCGGTGGCTGCGGCCGGCAGCCGGATCGGTCGCCCCAACACGTCGGCCTTGATCTGGTTCCAGAGGGCGCTGCGTGCGCCGCCGCCCACACAGGCCAGCGCCGCCAGCGGAAAGCCCGCGCGTGCCGCGGCTTCCATATTGTGCCGCAGCCCAAAGGCTGCACCTTCCAGAATGGCGCGGATCAGGTCCGGTTTGGCCGTCGCCAAGGTCAACCCCAGAAAGACGCCGCGCGCGTCGCTGTCCCAGATGGGCGAACGTTCGCCGAATAGATAGGGGAGAAAGATCAGGCGATTGGCGCCGGGGGGGCTGGCCGCGGCGCTTGCGGTGAGCAGGTCGAACGGGTCCAGCCCTTGTTGGGCGGCGGCAGCGCGCTCGGCATCGCCCAGTTGGTCGCGGAACCAGCGCAGCGCGCCGCCCGACGCCACCAGCGCGCCGACGACCAGATGTAGACCTGGGATGGCGTGGCCCAGGGGGATCAGCTCATCGCCCAAGTAGGGTTGATCGCTGCAGATCAGCAGAACGGTAGACTGCCCGGTCATCTCCACGGCGTCGCCCACGCACACCAGACCGGCCTCTAGACTGGCCGCTGTGCCGTCTGTCAGGCCCGCCACCACAGGCGTGCCTGGGGCCAGCCCACAGGCGGCGGCGGCTGTGCGGCTGACCTGGCCGACGACCGCGCTGCAGGGATAGATCGCAGGCAGCTTCGCCCGTTCCAACCCCATGGCGTCCAGCAGCAGGCCCGACCAGTCGCCGCGCCGGCTGTCGAAGGCCAGGGTGATCGGGCCGTGCGAACGATCCATGCTGAAGACGCCGCAGAGGCGATAGACGATGTAGCCGTTGGCCTGGAGCACCTGATGGGTGGCGCGGTAGAGTTCAGGCCGGTGGGCCTTGAACCAGAGCAGTTTGGGGGCCATGTAGTAGGGGTCAATGCGCCCGCCGTTGATGCGGGTGATGGCCGCCTGGCCGACATGCTCACGTAGCCAGGCGCACTCCGGCTCGGAGCGGCGGTCCATCCAGATCATGGCCGGGGCCAGTGGGCGTCCGGCGGCGTCGACGGCGACCATCGACGGGGCCTGGCAGCTTACGCCCACGGCGGCCACCCGGCGGGCGTCGAAGCGGCTGTTCGCAAAGATCTGCTGCAACGTGGCGCAGGTGGCGCGCCACCAGTCGTCCGGGTCTTGTTCCGCCCAGTTGGGCTGCGGGTAGGTGGTGGGGTACTCCTGGCCGGCTTCGGCCAACACCGTGCCCTGGGTGTCGAACAGCACGGCCTTGACGCTGGTCGTCCCCACGTCTACGCCTACTAGGTAGGCCGTCATGAGGCGGACTCTTGCCCGCGCCGGTCGAAGACCTCCGGGTTGGCGCAGTGGGCCAAGGAACGGCCTGCATAGAAGTTAGCCACGTCGGCGATCACTGTCTCGGCCTTGTGATATGCCGTCTCGCGCGAGGAGCCGGCGATGTGGGGGGTGACCGTGACGTTGTCGAGTTTGAGCAGCGGCCAGCCGGGCGGAGGGGGTTCCAGCGCAAAGGTGTCGAGGGCCGCGCCCGCCAGGTGGCCCGACGCCAGCGCCGTATAGAGCGCGGCGTAGTCGAGCAGCGGCCCGCGTGCGGTGTTGATCAGATATGCGCCACGTTTCATCTGGGCGAACTGGGCCGCGCCCAGCAGCCCTTCCGTCTCCGGCGTCACACGCGCATGGACGGTCACGATGTCGGATTCGGCCAGGAGGGTGGGCAGATCGACCGCGGTGACGCCCAGCGCCGCACAGCGCTCGCCGCTCACATAGGGGTCATAGACCAGCACGCGCAGCCCGAAGGTATGCAGGTAGGGGGTCAGGCGCCGGCCGATCTGGCCGAAGCCGATGACGCCGATGGTCTGTCCGCGCAGTTCACGCGGGGCGCGGGCGTAGTGATAGGCGTCGACGCGCCAGACGCCGTCGACCAGGGCGTGGTGCGTGCGCGCGATGTGTTTGGTCTCGGCCAACAGCAGGCCCAGGGT
>QEUY01000362.1 GCA_003577365.1 Chloroflexota bacterium
ACCCGGCGACGTCGGCAAAGGTGACGGTCGGCTTGTCGCCGGTGAAGAGGCGCGCCCGGCTCTTGCCAAAGGAGAGGGCCTGGTTGTTGCTGCCCTGCGTTTGGCGGAAGAGGATAAAGAACAGCCCGGCAATAAAGATCAGCGGCAGCAGGTTGATAAAGAGCGCCAGCCAGTTGCCGCCGTTGCTGGGCGCGTCATACTGGATCTTGACCTGGCTCAGTTTATCGGGCTGGACGCCCAGATCGACCAAGGTCTGGGTGAGCGGGATATCCTGCTCGCGCCGGGTGAGCAGCGGCGGCTGATTTTTGTCCAACACCACCTGGACATCTTGGCCGTTGACGCGGATGCTTTCGACTTCGCCGGCATTGATGGCGCGCGCCAACTGGCTCAGGCTGACCTGTTCGGGAGCCTCGTCGGGCCGGTAGATATTGAAAAAGAGCGCCGCGCCTGCCACCAGAATGAGCAGATAGACAAACGCGTTTCTACTCCAATTTGCGTTCACGGAGACCTCCTGTATGCTCGTTAACAGAAGTATACCAAAGGCGTGTCTATTCTGACTAGTGGCCTACGTTCCGGTTGCCGATCGGGTGCGCCGCCCTTGTGGCAGAGGCGCGCCCGCGGGGGATCGTGTGATGGTCGCAGGACAGGCGCAGATTTTTCGTGGTTGCAGCCTGGTCTGACCTGCTGTAGACTTGTGCTTTACGCCCGGTCTGTACAGCGTTGAGCGTCTCCCATGTACACCCAAACCGAGTCTACCCAAAACGACGACAGCAGCTCTATCCATCCATCCCCGGCGGCACGCGCCCCTGCCCGCCCGCGGCGCGTGCGCCGGCGTCTGCCGGGGACCGCCCTGTTGGCCCGGCTGGTCGACGACCCGGCCCTTGCGCCCGACTGGCTGCAAGTCTGTGCGGCGGCGCTGGAGAGCGCAGCCCAGCCCGACCGCGGCCTGCCCGCCCGCCTGTTGGATGTGGCGGACCTGCTCGCCCAGCTTGACCGGCTCTATACGGCGCGCTTGGCGGAGGCGCAGCAGTGGTTTGACAGCCCGGCAGCGGCGGGGCGCAGCCTGCACGCCACCCTGCCGCTTTGGACCGAGGCGCTCTTTGCCGAGGCGGGCGCGCTGCTGCGCGGCGGGCTTCTGCCGGAGATGGCAGCCGGCGGCATACGGATCTTGCCTGTGACGCAGGTGGACGAGACGCAGCGCGCCTGGCTGCAGTGCTATTTTATGCAGCACATCTATCCGCTCTTGACGCCGCTGGCCGTGGACCCAGGGCGGCCCTTCCCGTTTATCAGCAGCGACAGCCTCAATCTGCTGGTGGAGCTGCGCAGGCCGGAGGCGGCGCGTGAGGCGCGTACCACGCTCTTTGCACGCGTGAAGATCCCGTCGCGGACGGCGCGCCTGGTGGCGATCCCGCCCCATATCGCCGCGCACGCGCCGGGCACAAAGAGCGGCCCCCAGGCCGCAACCTATGTCTACAGCGCCGACCTGGTACGCTTTTTTGTGCATGAGCTATTTCCCGGCGTGCCGGTGCGCCATGTCTATCTGTTTCGCGTGATACGCGGTGAGACGCCTTGGCCCGATGTGACCCGGCGCGGCGCGAGCCGCCATCGCCGCCAGGAGGACCGGCCTGTCGTGCGGCTGGATGTGGAGCGGCGTATGGCCGAAGCGGTGCTGCGCTGGCTGGTCGAACACTTGCAGACGCCGCCGCATGGCGTGATCCATCATGACAGCCTGCTGGAGATCAGCGGCCTGCCCGCAGTGGCGCGGCTGGCGGACGGCGCGCTGGCCGGCGCACCGCGTTGACAGGCACGGGCGGCTGTGCTATCCTCGCACACGGTAGATTGGTATTGAGTTCAAAATCGACGATGACAAAGGCCACGGCGCGCGGGGCTGTCCGTCCAGAGAGTTGCCGGTCGGTGCAAGGCAACCGGGCAGTGCGTCGCCAGCACCTTTCGAGTCCCCGGCAGGCAATGGCCGGGCGGCTGACCTCCGTTAGCGGGAAATGAGGCGTCGCCGCGGGCGGCGCAAAATCAGGTGGCACCACGAAGTCCCTTCGTCCTGGTCAACAGGCGGGGGCTTTTTTATTTGGCCTGATCAGGCGGAAGCTATCTTTGGCCGCCATGCGGCAGGATTTCATCAGAAGGAGAGAACCATGCTGGATATTCGCTGGATGCGCGAGCACCGCGCCGCCTTGGCCGAGGCCATGGCGAAGCTGAATGCGACCGATGCCCCATGGGAGCGCGCCCTCGACCTGGACGAGCGCCGCCGCCATCTGCTGACCCAGGTGGAGAAGCTGCGTGCCGAGCGCAACGCCGGCTCTAAGCAGGTGGGGCAGTTGATGCGCGACAAACAGACCGAGGCCGCTAACGCGCTGAAGGAACGCATGGGCCAGATTGGCGGCGAGATCGAGCTGCTAGACGCCGAACTGCGCACAGTCGAGGCGGAGTTTGAGGATGCCATGCTGCGTATCCCCAACCCGCCGGAGCCGGATGTGCCGGTTGCGCCCGACGAATCGGGCAATACGGTCGTGCAGCAGCACGGCGAACTGCCGGCCTTTGACTTTATGCCGCTGCCCCACTGGGACCTGGGCGAGAAGCTGGACATTATCGACATCGAGGCCGGGGCCAAGCTGGCGGGCAGCCGGTTCTATGTGCTCAAGGGGGCCGGTGCGCGGCTGCAGCGCGCCCTGATCAACTGGTTCCTCGACGTGCATACCCAGGAACATGGCTATGAGGAGGTCTACCCGCCCTTTTTGGTGCGCCGCGACTGCCTGGTGGGGACGGGCAACCTGCCCAAGTTTGGCGATGTGCTCTTCCGCGACGCCGAAGAAGATTACTGGATGATCCCGACGGCGGAGGTGCCGGTGACGAACCTGCATCGCGAGGAGATTTTGGAGGCGGGCCGGCTGCCGCTCTACTATGCGGCGCATACGCCCTGCTTCCGGCGTGAGAAGGTGTCGGCGGGCAAGGATGTGCGCGGCATCAAGCGCGTGCTCCAGTTCGAGAAGGTGGAGCTGGTCAAGTTTGTGGAGCCGCACACCGGCCGCGCCGAGTTGGAATCGCTGACCGCCAACGCCGAGACGCTGGCGGCGCGGCTGGGGCTGCCCTATCGCCGCGTGATGATCGCGACCGGCGACCTGTCGTTTGTCGCGGCCATCAAATACGATATCGAGGTGTGGGCCGCGGGCTGCGGCGAGTGGCTGGAGGTCAGCTCCTGCTCCTATTTCCGCGACTTCCAGGCGCGCCGCGCCAATATCCGCTATCGCACGGAAGAGGGCAAGGTCGAGTTTGTGCATACGCTCAACGGGTCGGGGCTGGCGCTGCCGCGCATCGTGATCGCTATCTTGGAGAACTATCAGCAGGCCGACGGGTCGGTGGTCGTGCCGGAGGTGCTGCGCCCCTATATGGGCGAGCAGGCGGTGATCCGGTAGCTTGCCATTAGTTGAAATTGGGGATTGACAGCCGCCTGCACAGGCATACAATGGATTCCTCCGCTTTTTGTGTTTCCCGTTTACCAAGGAGGAACTGATGCTGTTCGTCATCCAACTTCGCTTTCATTCGCATCTGTCGCGGGAGCAGCGGGACGGCGCGTTGATGCGGCGCGCCCAGTGGCAGTATCCAAACAACATGAAAGTGCTTGGGGAGTATTGGCCGGCCAGCAACGATCCGGCCGTCCTTGTGATCTGCGAAACGTCGGATTATGAGCCGCTCATGGAGATTGCGCTCACTTGGGGCGACCTGTTCGACGTTGCGGTGACGCCGGCCACCGAGCCTAGCGCCGGCGCGCAGATGGGCGCGGCCATCCTCCAGCGCCGCCAAGGGTAGCGGCACATCCGGCAACACGAGTCATCCCGAAATTGAGCAGCCTCGGGGTGACTCGTGTCGCTCTGGCAAAACGGGCTGGGCTATTTGACAGAACGGGGGGTGCTGGGTATACTGTGCATGGTTAGCGGGTAGACTTTGCTGGGCTTCCTGCTGTCACTTGTCGGCCGCGTCTGTGCTGCTGGGTTGGGGCTTGACGAGTCCTCGGCGCAGTGAGCGCAGGCACAAGGAGGGATGGCCGAGCGGTCGAAGGCGGTTGTCTTGAAAACAACTGTGGCAGCGATGTCACCGGGGGTTCGAATCCCTCTCCCTCCGCCTGAGGAAGATCAAAGTCTGCTGCGGACGTATGGGGAGGTCGCATAGCCCGGTCGAGTGCGCCCGCCTGCTAAGTGGGTAGGGGTGTAATACATCCCTCGAGGGTTCAAATCCCTCCCTCCCCGCCACGCTTGCCAAGCGTATATTGTGTCCCAGTAGCTCAGTGGATAGAGCGCTACCCTGCGGAGGTAGAGGTCAGAGGTTCAAGTCCTCTCTGGGATGCCTGCAGCGGCCCGGACGTAAACATGTCCGGGCCGCTTTTTTGTGCGCTGCCGCCTGCTCCCCACACTCAGGCGCTAGAGCACGCGGTATTGGTTATAGACCTCGCGCAGAGTCCTGCCCGTCAGCAGTTCCTGGCGCGCCTGATTCTCTTTGCCGATCTTCTCCTGCGCCAGCGCCAGCGCCTGGCCGATCACGGCTTGCGGGATCACGACCACGCCGTCAAAGTCGGCGACCACCAGGTCGTAGGGATGGACCAGGACGTCGCCGCAGCGCACCGGCACGTCATAGGCCATGACGCGCGCCCGCCCCTTTGAGTCCAGCGGGCGGATGCCGGTGTAGTAGACCGGGAAGCCCATCTCGATGATCTGCACGGCGTCACGGATCTGGCTGTCGCAGACGCAGCCCACCGCGCCGTTGCGCCGGGCGATGGTGGTCATCAACTCCCCCCAAGGCGCGTTAGTCCCGCTGGGGTCGCTGGAGTGGACTATCACCTCGCCGGGCAGCAGGCTGTCCATAAAGTCCAATTCCAGCCCGTAGGGGTCCTCTTCGACGATGTAATCCGTCTCCATCCAGCGCAGGGTGCGGGCGCGCCCGACAAAGCCACAGGCACGGATATCGGGCAGCAGGGGGCGCAGACGCTGGTGCAT
>QEUY01000363.1 GCA_003577365.1 Chloroflexota bacterium
AACTCGGCCTGGTTCAGCGCCACATCCACCTTAAACTTGTCGTCAAAGAGCCAGGCATTGCGCGGGTTGTTGATGCGCGCGATCGTCTTGGCTACCCCATAGCGGGTGCGCGCCATATAGCAGAACGCCAGGTTCTCGGCGTCGTCCGCCGTACACGCCGCCGCCACATCGGCGCGCCCCAACTCCACCCGGTCCAGCACCGCCGGGTCGGTTACATTGCCCTCGTAGATCACCTCGGTCGGCAGTTCACGGTGCAACAGACTCAACACCTCTTTGCGCTGTTCGACCATCCGCACGCGGTGTCCGTGTGCCAAGAGCAGGCTGGAAAGCTGCGCCCCCACCCGTCCGCCCCCCACAACGACGACAAACATGGTCAGGCTCCTTGGTCTAGCCGCGCGCGCAGCCGTGCGGCCCCGGCCGCGGTCGTGCTCAACGCCACCCGATCCCCTGCCTCCAGCACCCAATCGGCAGCGGGCAGCAGGCTCACATCGCCGCGCGAAACCCCCGCAATCACGACCTCCGGCTCTTGGGCCAGTTCCTCCAGCCGCCGCCCGGCCCAAGCCGCGGGCACGGCCAGTTCATAGAGCGCAATCTCGCCGCCGCCGAGCGGTTGGAGCGTCACCAAATCGGGGGTGAGCATCAACTCTTCAAACCGGGTCGCGTTCCACTGCACCGAATTGACCGATTCCAGTTCAAACGCGGCGTGCACCGGCGCCCAGCGCGGGTCATAGGTACGCACCACCACGCGCGGCACATTGTAGACCGTTCTGGCAATATGGCCGACGACGGCGTTCAGCGCATCCGAATTGGTCAAGGCCGCCAGACAGTCGGCCTCCTGCACGCCTGCGTTGACCAAGACATCTTGGTTCAGTGCCTCCGCTTGGATCACATGCCCCAGAAAATTGGCGGGCAGATTGTCGAACGCTTCGGCGGCAATATCGATCACCGTGACCGCATGGCCCGCCGCGGCCAGGCGCGCCGCCAGTTCCGCCCCGGCGCGACCACAACCCACCAGGATGGCGCGCATCTTAACGCTCCCCCGTTTCGGTTTTCTGATCGGTTTCGTGAACGAGATAGGGCACATCGGTAATCACAATCCCAGGCCGGAACATCAGCACCAGCCGCAGCCAGACCGCGGTCTGGGCATGCAGTGCGTTTTGCCACCAGCCACGCGGCACAAAGCGCGGCACCACAATCGTCAGCACTTCGTTCGGCTCCTGCGAGGCGGCGATCTCCTCGATATACGCCAACAGCGGCTCCAGCATCATCCGGTAGGGCGAATCCAAGATCACCAGCCGCGTCCCATCTCCCCAGGTCGCCCAGCGCCGGCGCAGCGTCTTCTCGCGCTCCGGGTCCACCGAGACATGCACCGCCGTCACATCGTCCGACAGGCTGCGCGCATAGCGCAGCGCCGCCAGCGTCCCCTGATGGACCCCGCTGATCGGCATGATCACGCGGTGGCGGCGGATGCGCGTCGGCGCACGGTAATCGCGCAGCGTCAACTGCTCGGCCAGCCGCCGGTAATGGCGATGGATCATCTCAAAAATCACGACCAGCACCGGCAGCAGGATTAGCACAATCCATGCGCCGCCGGTGAACTTCGTAATCGCAAAGATCAACATGACAACGGCTGTGCAGACCGCGCCAAAGGCGTTGATCGCCATCTTTGTGTGCCAGCCCGGCTCATACGCCAGCACCGATCCGCGCTCGTGTACGACTGTTCCAAGGGTCATGTGCCCGATCTTCCACCAACGCCGCGCCATCCCCGCCTGCGAGAGCGTAAACGACAGAAAGACGCCAATCGCATACAGCGGGATCAAATTGCTCACACTGGCGCGGAAGACGACGATCAACAGACACGCAATCAATGCCAGCGTGATGATGCCTCGGCTGTAGACCAGCCGGCTCCCCCGATAGGTCAACTGGCGCGGCAGAAAACCGTCGGCAGCCTGCAGCGCGCTCAGCCGCGGGAAATCGGCAAACGCCGTGTTGGCCGCCATGACCAAGATCAGCGTGGTCGCGCCGATCGTCGCCAGATAGATCAGATTACGCCCGCCTAGCGCCGTGCGCGCCAGTTGCGAAATCACCGTCTCTTCCTCCGACGGGATCGCGTGGATCTCCCCCGCCAGATAGCTGATGCCCAAAAAGAGCGTCGCCAGGATCAGCGCCATCCACACCAACGTGATCGCCGCGTTGCGGCTGCGCGGCTCACGGAAGGCCGTGATGCCGTTCGAAATCGCCTCGATCCCCGTCAGCGCCGCCGTGCCGCTCGAAAAGGCATGCAGGATCAAAAAGAGCGAGACCGGCGCCACCTCCTCGATCTCCAGCGGCGGCGGGTCGACCACCGTGCCCAGGTCCCCCGCCAGCAGCCGCACAAAACCAATGCCCACGGTCAGGTACATCATCACGACAAAGAAATAGGTCGGGATCGCAAATGCGATGCCCGACTCCTTGACCCCGCGCAGGTTGACCATCATCACAAACAGCACCAGGATCACGGCCAGTTCCACACGCCAGCTCTGCAGGCTCGGGTAGGCCGAAACAAGCTGCGCCACCCCCGACGAGATCGAGACCGCCACGGTCAGGATATAGTCCGTGAGCAGCGCCGCACCGGCGATCTGAGCGGGAAGCTCGCCCAAGTTGTCGCGCGCCACGATGTAGGCCCCGCCGCCATCCGGATAGGCATGGATCGTCTGTTGATAGGAGATGGTGACGATCGCCATCAAGACCACAATGGCGATCGAGATCGGGAAACCATAGGCAAGCGCCGCCACGCCTGCCCCGGCCAAGATCAACAGGATCTCCTGAGTGGCATAGGCCGTGGAGGAGAGCGCGTCGGAGGCGAAGACCGCCAGCCCGACCGTCTTGCCGATCGTCTGGTGGGGGGCGTCCGCCGTCGCCAGCGGCCTGCCGATCAGCCAAGTGCGCCAACTGCGCCGCGGCGGCGCATTCGCCACGCGGTGTAGACCTGGGGGTTCATCCTCATGCGGTGAAACAACGATATGCTGTGACATCGCCGTCTCTCCTATCCTGGGCCTTCAGCCCAGTGCTGACCTCAGAACCCCGCCTGCCCGGCCTCCAGGCTTGGCCCCGTATAGACTGCGCTCCAGCGGCTCCAGTCCGACTCGGCATGGACCACCAGTGTCGCGATCGGAGATGCCTGCGCCACCTGCTCGGCAATATCGGCATAATAATCGACCGGGGTATGCACCGAGGGGGCATGCGCGCCCAGCACCAATAAATCGGCCCGGCGTCCCCCCACCGCCCCATTCGCAACCGCCAGCAGTTCCTCGTCGACCAGCCCTTCGCGCACCACCAGTTCATGCGGAATCGAAGCCGCGGCCAGCAGTTCGCCGGCCTCGCGCAGCCGCGCCAGCCCCGGCTCCACCTTCGCCATCCGGTCATTGCCCAACCAGTCGGGCTGCATCCCCAACCCACCATAGATCAGCGGGAGCTGCGACACCACATGCACCAGCGTGACCTGTGCGCCAAACGCCCGCGCCAGCAGCGCCGTCAGCCGGATATCATGCGCGGTCTGGGGGCCGCCCGACACCCCCACCACAATGCGCTGGATGGCGTCGGCCCCAGGCCGGGCGATCCAAATGGTGGCGGGCGCTTGGCGTACCAAATGCCCAATGCGCGAACCGAGGATCATGCGCAGCAGCCCAGGCCGGTCGGCGGGCGGCGTGATCACCAGGTCATAGGGCCGCTGGGCGCAGGCGCGCACAATATCTGTCTCGGGCGCACCCGTCGCCGGCAAACGTTTTACGCGCAGCGCAGGCAGCGCCGCCCGCTCCAGCGCCGCGCTGTCCGCGGCTGTCACCAACACGTCAACCGACAGTTCGAATGCGGCCGCCAGACGCATCAGCGTCTTCGTCAACACCGCCGCATGGCGAGGGTCCCAATAGAGAAGCACTTGCATGGTTTCCAAACCTCACACAATGAGCATCGCCTAATGCAACATCGCTTTATACAAGGAGCAGGAGCAAGGGGATGCCCACCGTGAACGCGACAAACAGCGCCAAATTGCGGTTATCGAGCACAATCCATTCTAATACCTGGTTGATGATGCGCTGATAGGGCCGGTAGGCCACAACCAGGATCAGAATCGAAAACAGGCTGACCGTCGCCACTTCCACCAGCACAATCGTAAACGCGCGCGGCGCGCTGAGCAGTAACGAAGCAAACAAGGTATCGATAAAGGTCGTGATGTTCGCCCCCATGATGTAGGGCACAATGTTCTCACGGCGGATATAGCCGCGCGAAGCCAGCGGGACCAGCAGCGTCAACGATACCGAGACCGACAGCGTAATGCTGGTAAACAACGCGCCGACCCCGAACATCACCAGCGGGCGATAGACCGCATTGGCAATGTTGCCGAACTGCGAACTGTCCGGGTCGATATTCGGCAGCACCCAGTCAAACACCTTGAACGCGCCCAGCAGCACCCCGATCCCCACCAAAAAGACGCCCCAAAAGGGCAGCCAAGCCTCGATCTGCGTAACCAGCGGCCCGAACAGCGCATCGATAAAAGAGGCCAAGGCCGCCGGCGTGCCAAAACGGA
The DNA here is from genome assembly GCA_003577365.1 of Chloroflexota bacterium. GTDB lineage: Bacteria > Chloroflexota > Anaerolineae > Caldilineales > Caldilineaceae > QEUY01. The sequence goes on from QEUY01000363.1 coordinate 4,565, forward strand.
TCGCATCAAACCAACCGTTGATGAGGATAAAATAGCCCAATACCAACGCCGGCAAATAGATCGAGGCCGTCACCAGAAACGCCAACACCCCCACAGCAATGCTGGCCACGCGGCTCTGCCCGCGCAGATGGTAGAGAAAACCTACAAACAATACGATAAAACTGGCGCCCAGGCGCGACCCAACCAACATGCCCAAGGTCACAATATCGCTGATCACCCCGGAACTGTAGAGGCTCAACGAGATCGCGGCCACCGGAGAACCGCTGAGCACCAAGTATGCGCCCAGCCAACCAAAGCCAATGGCCTGGCGCAGCCCGTCGACCGCAAGCCTGCGCAACAGCGGCTCCAGGCCGTGCGCCCCCGATTTGAGCAGTTCCAGAGCCAAGATAAAGAGAGCCAGCCCGATCACTGCTTGGGCAGCCCTAAGCAA
>QEUY01000364.1 GCA_003577365.1 Chloroflexota bacterium
TCTGGCCATCTGGCGCCCAACCAGCCCCTGGTAGAGGAGCAACTCGCTGCTTCCCTCAATATCTCCAGGACACCCGTACGCGAGGCCTTGGCTATTTTACAACACGAGGGTTTGATTGGGCCGCGCGGCGGTCGCGGCCTTTATGTGATCAGCATCACACGCGCCGAGTTTGTCGAAATGTTTGTGGCAAACGAAGTGATCGAACCCTACCTGGCGCGCCGCGCCGCGCTCTATGCGTCGCCAGAGCAGTTGGAGGCGATCGGCGCCGCGCTTACCCGGGGGAAGGAGTCCATTGCCAGGCAGAATATGGCTGGCTTTCTACGGGCCTCGCGTGACTTTCATCGCATGGTCGGTGCGGCGGCCGGCAACACGATCCTGGCTGATTTTGTCCTGGCGAACGAAGAGCGGACGGATATGTATCTGCTCCACAGCGGCAAGGTCATCGATGTGCCGACAATGGAGGTCTCGTTGCGCGAGCACGAGGCCATCTACGAAGCCCTGCTCCAGCACGACTCGGAGGCCGCCGAACGGTTGGTCATCTGCCACGCGCAATCACTGCGGGCGCGTCTGGCCGATCTCTTTAGCCCACAAGAAGACGATCCCCAAAAGTGAATTTGTGGTTTTCTGAATTTGACAACTCGTTCCTTGCTGATTATTCTTCTGTAAGCTGAGTTCCGTTTTACCGTTCAGAAAGGAGGTGCCCGCGTGACATTGCAGACCATTCTATCCCGCCGACAGGGCCACGCTGACCGTCTTTGTCCAGGCGCATCTCCGCAGCCGCCGGAAATGCGCTAGCTTTTCACCTTCAGGTCTTGGCGTCTAGTCACTTGGTGTTTGCCATGATTTTATGGCAAAGCGTAAGCGTGAGTGACGCCAGCGTACACAAGGTGCGATCCGGACAGAGCATGGTCACAGGCGTGTTTGCCCTGTGACCTTTTTGATTGGGTCACGGGATAGTTCTGCATGCCCGTGGCTGCCCTCCTGAGCGATCAAACAACCAGGATACGAGCGACCAACAGTCACGGGCATGAGGCCCGTGGCTGTTTTGCTTTGTAGACCTGAAGGAGCTTACCTTGTTTGCTTCGAACAACCAATTTGCTGCGCTGTTGTGGCGTTATCTCCGCCCACAGTGGCAGTGGGTGCTGATGCTGATTCTGATCTTCTTTAGCGGGATCGCCCTACAACTGCTCAGCCCACAGATGTTGCGCCGCTTTATCGATACGGTCCAGGCCGGTGGAACTCAAAACACCCTGCTGCGAGTGGCGCTGCTTTTTCTGGCTGTAGTCGTGCTGCAACGCACCGCGGCGATTGTTACGACCTATGTGAGCCGCCAGGTCGCCTGGGCCGCCATGAATGGGTTGCGCCGCGACCTGGTGCGCCATGTGCTCAAATTGGACCTGTCGTTTCACAACGCACGGACACCGGGCGAGTTGCTCGAACGCATCTACGGCGATGTGGACCGGCTGGCTAACTTCTTTTCTGAATTTCTCTTGCAGATCGTGGGCGGTCTGCTGCTCACGGTGGGTGTGCTGGCGCTGCTCTGGCTGGAAGAGTGGCGCATCGCTGCGCTGCTTGCGCTCTTTGTGGTAGCGTACGTCCTCGTTCATACGCGCGGCCAGGCGTTGGCTGCACCGGAGTGGGCCAAGGAGCGTCAGTTCAGCGCCGACCTCACGGGTCTTGTCGAGGAGCGGGTCGCCGGTGCGCGCGACATCCACACCAGCGGCGCCGTTGCATACACCATGCACCGCTTTCTCGAATTGCTCCGCCGTACGGCCTGGCAGTCGCTGCGCGCCGACATCACCACCGACATCGGTTGGACGATCTCCAAAATCTTTTATGAACTGGGGACGGTGGCCGGCATGGCCGTGGGGGCCTATCTCTTTTACCAGGGACAGATCTCGCTGGGTGTGGTCTACCTGATCCTCCACTATCTGGCCATGCTGGGTGGGCCTTTGGGACGCATTGCCGACCAACTCGAGGACTTCCAACAGGCGCGCATCGCCATTGCTCGCGTGCAGACCCTCTTTGCCACCCAGTCGCAGATGGCGGATGGCGTGGACGAGGGTCGGGATGGAACGGGAGGAATTGCCGTTGCTTTCCACAACGTGACCTTTGGCTACCGGGCCGACGCTCCGATCCTGCATGAGGTGAGTTTCCAGTTGCAGCCGGGCGAGACGCTGGGCCTGCTGGGGCGCACGGGCAGCGGCAAGAGCACCATCGCCCGTCTCCTCTTTCGCCTCTATGACGCACAAGGGGGCGAGATCGAGGTAGGCGGCCAGGGGATCCGCACCTGGCGTCTGGACGCGCTACGCCGGCAGATCGGCCTGGTCACGCAAGAGGTGCAACTTTTCGCCGCATCGCTGCGTGACAACCTGACACTCTTCGACCCAACGATCCCCGACGCAGCCATCTGGGACAGTCTGCGCCAGTTGGGATTGGAAGGGTGGGTGCGGCGGCTGCCCCGGGGTCTGGACACGTCACTGGCGGCCGATGGCGCCGGTCTGTCAGCCGGGGAGGCACAACTGCTGGCGCTAGGGCGCGTCTTTCTCAAAGACCCCGGCCTAGTCATTCTGGATGAGGCATCATCGCGGCTCGACCCGGCCACCGAACAACTGCTGGAGCGGGCGCTGGATCGCCTTCTCGCCGGGCGTACGGTGATCATCATTGCCCACCGGCTGGCGACTGTCCTCCGCACCGACAAAATCGTGATCCTCGAGCAAGGCGCGGTCAAAGAGTATGGCCCTACGCAAGCGCTGGCTGCTGACCCGGCCTCCCTCTTCGCCGGCCTGCTCCGCACCGCCGCAGGCGACAGCCAATCACTCGATCATATACTCGACGCGGCGCCCCACCAGGATCTAGCCTCGGATACAGAGGGGGAGCCAGAAGATTCCGCGTTCCGCACTCTGGAACGCCCTCTGGGCCCTGCACTCGAGGAGGTGCTCATATGACGACCCAAACCATAACCAACCGCACCTACTTCTGGCGGCTGATGGGTGCGACGCCGCTGGTGTCGCTGCTTGTCTTTCTCTTCAACGCGCTCTATGCGGTCTTGCCACTGGCCTTTGGCCTCATCCTGCGCGCCTTCTTCGATACGTTGTCGGGTGCGACGCAGGCTGGCTGGAATGTGTGGACGCTGATTGCCCTCTACATGGGGACACGCCTGGCGCTCCAGGTCGCCGAGTTGGGGGCAGCCGGCAGTTCGGCCTATCATTACGAGATCGTGCGGGTGCTGCTGCGGCGCAATCTCTTCCGCGCCGCCCTCGCGCCGGCTGGGGTGCGCAACTCGCTCAGTTCGGGCGAAATTGTGGACCGGTTCGAGAACGACACCAGCGCTGTAGCCGAGCCGATCTTTATTGCCACCTACGGGATGGGCGTGCTGGTCGCCAGCGTAGTCTCGCTCTGGGTGCTGCTCAGTATCAATGTGCCGCTGACCGTGGTTGCCTTTTCGGCGACGATCCTCTCCGTCCTGCTGATGAACGCGCTGGGTGGGCGCATCCAGGCCTTTCACGAGGCGGCGCGGGTGGCTTCAGAACGGCTGTCAGGACTGTTGACGCAATTTCTGCATGGCGTCCAGGCGCTCCAGGTAGCCGGGGCCGAAGACGCAGCGGTGGCGCACTTTGGTCAGCTTGCCCACGGGCGCCGGCAGGCCGTCGTGCGCGATGAAGTGCTCAACACCATCGTCCGCTCCATGAACGAAACGACTGTGAGCCTCACCATCGGCGTCTTGCTGCTCTTTGTGGCGCAGATGCAGAACAGTGGGCAGTTCACCGTCGGCGATCTGGCGCTCTTTATCACCTATGTCGCCAGTGGCGGCGCCGTGAGTGAAGTGGTCGAGTGGGTGGCGCGCTTGCTGCGCCATCTGCGCCGCGCCGATGTCTCTATGGCGCGGCTCAACGAGCTTGCCCCGAATGGCGCCAGCGACCAACTGCTTGACACAAAACCGCCCCATCTACACGGCGCGCTGCCGGCAGTGGCCCCTCCGGCCCGGTTGGCCGAGCCGCTGCGCGAACTGCGCGTCACTGGGCTTTCGCGCAGCATGGGTGAGAACGGGCGCGGCATCGAGCAGGTTGATCTGACGCTGACCAGAGGCTCGTTCACCGTCATCACCGGGCGGATCGGGTCGGGCAAGAGCGTGTTAGTGCAGACGCTCCTGGGTCTGCTCCCGCGTGACAGCGGCGAGATCACCTGGAACGGTGTCCCAGTGGCTGACCCGGCCTCCTTCTTTGTACCACCGCAATGCGCTTACACATCCCAGTTGCCGCGGCTCTTTAGCGACACCGTGCGCGCCAACATCCTCATGGGGCTGCCTGAAGCATCGGTAGACCTGGACGCCGCGCTCCACGCCGCCGTACTCGAACGCGATGTGGCGCAACTGGACGAGGGGTTGGAGACGGTGGTCGGCCCGCGCGGGGTGAAGCTGTCGGGCGGGCAGATCCAGCGCACGGCCGCGGCGCGCATGTTTGTCCGCAACGCCGACCTGCTGGTCTTTGACGACCTCTCGTCGGCGCTCGATGTAGAGACGGAGAAACTGTTGTGGGAACGGCTGGCAGCGCGGCCCGAGCGGCCCACCTGTCTGGTCGTGTCGCACCGCCGCGCCGCGCTGCGCCGCGCCGACCAGATCATCCTGCTCAAAGAGGGTAAGATAGCAGACAGAGGCACCCTGAACGAGCTGTTGGCCCGCAGCGACGAGATGCGGGCGCTCTGGCAGTTGGAGGCGACGGCGCCGAGCTCCGGTCAGGGGATAAACGGCGAGCTGATGTCTACTCGCGCCGGCTGAGGCGTGCGATTGCAGTGAACCCTGCCCATGTACAGGCTACTGGTAGCGCTGTGCTCTGGGCAAGGGGTGAAGGAGAGGCCGCCCATGGGCGGCCCCTCGCCCGATCAGTGTGACGTACGCCCCAGCTCTCTACACTTTTCTGTGGCGCAGCCTGTCGTCAGGCGCTTCGCTAATACTCAGCCAAAAAAGAGTTGACACGTGCG
>QEUY01000365.1 GCA_003577365.1 Chloroflexota bacterium
TAGACCACGGCGGCGGCGATCTCCTCCGGTTCGGCGATACGGCCCATGGGTACCTTTTCCAGATTCTTGGCGAACTGGGGATTTTTGATCGCCTGCTCCAAGAGCGGCGTGCGCGTAAAGGTGGGGGCCACGGCGTTGACGGTGATGCCGTTGGGCGCCCATTCGGCGGCCAACGAACGGGTCAACTGGCCGACCGCGCCCTTGGCGCCTGCATAGACAGCGCGCAGCGGGCCGCCGACCACGCCGACCTGCGAGCTGATCATGATGATGCGCCCAGCGATCTTGCGCTCGATCATGCTCTGCGCGACCAAGGTGGACATGAAAAATGCGCCCTTGAAGTTCACGTCGGCAATGATATCAAATTCCTCTTCGCTATATTCGAGAGCCGGCTTGGGGATATTATAGCCTGCATTGTTGACCAGCACGTCGATGCGGCCAAAGGTCTCCAGCGTCTTGTCCACAAAGGCGCGGATACTGGCGAGCTTCGCTACGTCCAGCTCCCAGGCTTCGGCGCGGCGGCCCAGGGCGCGCGCCTCTTTGGCAGTCTCGAGGACCTCGGCCACCGTGCGGCTGCCCAGGGCCAGATCCGCGCCATATTCGGCGCTGACCAGCGCGATCGATTTGCCGATGCCTCGGCCCGCGCCGGTGACGACCACGACCTTGTCGTCAAGTTCAAAGCTGATTGTGCGTGCCATGTCTGTTCCTTTCCCAAAGTGCAGTTGCCAAAGTGCAGTTGCCGAAGTACAGTGCAAGGTTCGGTTGATGGTCGATGCGGGCTGACCACGCCGGCGACCAGGCCGCGCAGCCCGGCTCAGCGCGCGGCGACGCGCGGCGCGGCGGTGATCACCCACAAGCGAAAGACCCAAAGGGTCGGGGAATGATGGACTGATGGGTTCAAACAGGCCATTTCCTGTGGCTCTAGACGACCCATAGCTCCATTCAGAGATGACCGGAAGTGGAGCGCGGATTTTGGGGAAAGACGCACCCCAAGCGTAGCGCGGCAGCCGCGGCTTGTCAAACTGCCGTGGCTTCTTTGCACGCACAGCGCGGCCATGCTACACTGAGCGCGGCGGAGTCGCTCCCTAACAAGGCTCCGTGCGTCCTCTCAATACATTCTGAGCAATGTTCTACAACCGATCAGGAGGAGCTATGCATGCCAATTCCGCTTGGAAGGCCCTCGCGATGGCCTTTGCCATTGTCTTGCTGGCCGGCGCCTGCACCGCGCCGGCGGCGCCCTCAGCCCCTGCCGAGCAGCCCGCAGCAGAGCAGCCCGCAGCCTCGGAGGCCCAACCCGCCGAGGCTGCGCAAGTCGAGCTTGTCGTATGGGCCGAGGGCAACACAGTAGACACCATCACCACTGACCCAGAGGGACAGGGCAAGTACGGGCAGTATCTCATCGACAAATTCCAAGAAGAACACCCCGGCGTAACGGTCAAGCTCGAATTTCATGGCTGGGACGAGGAATTGCGGCAAAATCTGGTGACAGCTATGTTGGGCAATACCGCGCCCGACATCGTGGTCGGCGAAAACTTCTTCCAGCAGTACGCCGAGTTGGGCGAGTTGGTCCCGCTGGACGACGTCATCACCGACATCAAAGATAACCTGATCCCCGGCACTTATGCCGCGGCCGTCTATCAGGATCAAGTTTATGGTCTGTCGGCGTTTACTGGCGTCTTCGGTTTTGAGCGTAACTGTGCCGTAGTAGAGGCCGCAGGGTTGGATTGTGACACACCGCCCGCCACCTGGGACGATCTACTGGCGCAAGCAAAACAGATCACCGAGGCCGGTGACGGCCAATACTATGGCTATACACTGCAAGGGCCGGTCGGCTTCTCGGTCGGCGGCATCTTCCGGCTGGCCGTCTACTTGGCCCAAGCCGACGCACCTATGTGCAAGGATGACTGCACCTATCCCTATTTCGACAACCCTGCCGCAGTTCCGGTGCTGCAATTTCTGCGTGAGATCAATCGCTACACCCCGCCGGGCCTAACGTTCGACCCGGATGAAGGACGCGTCTACAGCCAGTTGTTCGGCGGGCTATCCGCCTATCAGATTGCAGGCAGTTGGCATGTCAACTGGGCCAAACAGTCGGGATGTGAAGACTGCCGCTATTCGTCGGTGCCGATCCCCAACGGCGGACACCCGGCCAGCATCATCGTGGGCAATGTGATCTATGCGGTTTTGAAGGACAGCAAACACCCGGACGTGGCCGCCGAGTTTATCAAGTTTATGACGCGCGACGATGTGCAGGATATGGTCTACCCGACCCTGGGCCGCCTGCCCTCCACCCGCAGCGCGCTGGAGAGACTGCGCCCCAACGTTGACCCGGCGACGCAGGCGTTCATTGACGAACTGCTCAACAACCCGCAGTTGGGCGTGCTGCCGCAGTGGCGCAAAGACCCGCAGAAGCTCTGGCAAATCTACAATGATCTGCTGACCGAAGTCCTGACGACGGAGACCCCGGTCGAAGACCTCATGGATCAGGCCCAACAAAAGGCCGATGAGGTCATGACCGCCAGCAATTAGCCTGCGCACACTGAAATGGAGGGGCAGGATGCCTGCCCCTCCACCCGCCTGGAAAGACCATGACAACCGTTTCCCAACGCTCCACTCATAGCGCCACCGCCCGCCGGGCGACAGCCTGGCAGCGCTGGCGCTATCGTCACCGCCATGCGTTTGAGGCGTGGATTATCCTGATCCCGGTATTGGTCTACTATACGATGTTTAGCATCGTACCGGTGATGTTGAACCTCTCGCTCAGCTTCACCCGTTGGAATGGCATCAGCGGGCTGCCTCAATGGGTGGGGACAGCCAACTATCTACAATACCTGCGCGGCGACTATCCGCTGATCATCTTTAACACCGCGCTCTTTGCCATCGCGTCGCTGATTATCCAGACCGTGGTGGCCTTTCTGATCGCAGTGCTGCTCAACCAAAAGGTCTTTGGCCGTGGGCTATATCGCGCACTCTGGTATGTGCCGACGCTCACCTCCGCCGCGATCATGGCGCAGGTCGCCGTGATCTTCATCTCGCCCTTTGACGGCATCCTCAACGGTATCGCCGTCACGCTGGGCCAAAAGCCGATTGTCTGGACAGTCCAGGGCAATTGGATGCGAGGCTTTATTATCGCCTTTACGATCTGGCGCGGCATCGGCTCGCCGGTGGTGCTCTTTTTGGCCGCGCTGCAAGGCATCCACCCCGAGCTCTACGAAGCGGCGATGGTCGATGGCGGGCGCGGCTGGGCGCTGCTGCGCTACATCACGCTGCCGCTACTGCGCCCCATGATCCTCTTTGTGCTGGTCACCGGCATCATCAGCGGATTTCAGATCTTCGAGGCGGTGCTGCTGATCTCCAAGGGCGGGCCAAAGAACATGACCAACGTCATGCTGCTGCAGATCTACAACGACGCCTTTGTCAACACCAATTTAGGCATCGCCACCGCGGGAGCCATGATCATGGCGCTGATCCTGCTCTGGTTTAGCCTCACCGGCATTCGTCTGATGCGCCAAGGACAGATTGATGTCTAGACGATTCACCTTCAACCGTTTCCTGATCTATGCCATTCTGATCATAGGCAGCCTGGTGATGGCCTATCCGCTGCTCTTTGGCATCGCCGCGTCCTTCTCGTCCATCGAAGCCTATAACCGCAGCACCTGGTTTCCTGTACCCGACCTCTATCTGGAAAACTATATCGCACTGCTGACAGCGCAGTCGCGCATTGTGCTGTGGGTCGTCAACACGGTGGTGCGTATCGCCTGGTATATCCTTGTGCCGGGGGTCATCGCCGTGCTGTGTGGCTATGTGTTTGCACGGCTCGACTTTCGCGGGCGCGACACGGTCTTCGTGCTGCTGCTCAGTTCGATGATGGTGCCGGGCATTGTCTACTTCGTGCCGACCTATGTCATGCTGGCACGCTGGCCGCTGGCCGGCGGCAACAACGCCTTGGGCCAAGGCGGACATGGGTTTATCAACGAATGGCCTGCGCTGTTGATCCCCGGCCTGGTCAACGTCTTTTATATCTTCCTCATGCGCCAGACCTTCTACAGCATCGCCAAGGATTTTGAGGAAGCAGCGCGCGTGGATGGGGCCTCGACGCCACAGATATTGGCGAGCGTCTATCTGCCCATGCTCAAGCCCGCCATCACCGTGATGATCATCTTCCAGTCGGTCGCGATCTGGAACGACTATCTCTGGCCCCTGATCGTGACCGGAGGGAATGAAGCGATCTGGCCCGTGGCCCTGGGGTTCCAGCGTATTATGTTCAGTGCAGGTGCGTTCAAGGGCCAGCAGGTCGGCACCGTGATCACCGACTATCCCTTCGCGTTCACCGTGGCGACGGTCGCCACCCTGCCGACCGTCGTCGTTTTCCTGTTCCTACAGCGTTACTTTGTCGAGGGGGTTCAGGGCTTTGCGCTGAAGGGATAAAGCCTCTGCCCAAAAGCGGCTAACTTCCTGGCAGCGGCTATGCTCACAGCGCGGCCAACCGTTCGAAGTCGGCGGCGCGAAGCTCTGCCTCCAGCGCCGCGGCCCGCTCCTTGGCAAAGGGCCGTCCCGGCAGGCGCGGCTGGCCGTAGTCAAACCCCAGCATCCCGATCACATGCTTCATGGCCCCCATAAAGCCATAGGCAAAGAGGATGCGCGTCAGCTCATTGGCCGCAAGCTGTAGCTCGGTGCCGCGCGCGGCGTCGCCCGCGGCGCGCGCGATGTGGATCTCCCGATAGACGCCGGGGATATAGTTGAGCGTCGAGCCGATGTTGCCGCTCGCCCCAAAGAGCGAGGCAAAGTAGCATTCTTCGTCCATCCCCGAAAAGACCGTCCACGGCGTGGCCCCGCGGTAGGCGCGGCCCAGCTCCACGATCTGGCGCAGCTCATACATGTTGGGGCCGGTATACTTGCTGCCCGCAATCGTGGGGATGCCCATCAACTGGCGCATCAGCGCGCTGGCGTCTGCCGGGCCGCCAAAGATATAGCTCAAGAG
>QEUY01000366.1 GCA_003577365.1 Chloroflexota bacterium
CTGCTGCCCATCACCGAGCACCCCTTTGACGGCTCCTGGGGCTATCAGACGACCGGCTACTTTGCGCCCACCAGCCGCTTTGGCAACCCCGACGAGTTCAAGTATTTTGTCGATTACTGCCATCAACACAACATCGGCGTCTTGCTGGACTGGGTGCCGGCGCACTTCCCCCGCGACGCGCACGGCCTGGGCTTTTTCGACGGCACACACCTCTATGAACATTCGGACCCGCGCCAGGGCGAGCAGCTTGACTGGGGCACCAAGGTCTTTAACTTTGGCCGCAACGAGGTGCGCAACTATCTGCTGAGCAGCGCGATCTTCTGGCTCAAGGAATATCATCTCGACGGGCTGCGCGTCGACGCCGTGGCCTCGATGCTCTATCTGGACTACAGCCGCGAGCCGGGCCAGTGGATCCCCAACCGCTATGGCGGGCGCGAAAACCTCGACGCCATCGACTTCATTCGCCGCTTCAACGAGCTTACCCACCTCGAAACGCCGGGCACGCTGACTATCGCCGAGGAAAGCACCTCCTGGCCGATGGTGACCCGGCCCACCTATATGGGCGGGCTGGGCTTTGACCTGAAGTGGAACATGGGCTGGATGCACGATATGCTCAGCTACATGCAAAAAGACCCGGTCTACCGGCGCTATAATCAGAACCAGATCACCTTTAGCCTGATCTATGCCTTTCACGAAAATTTCGTGCTGCCCTTCAGCCATGACGAGGTGGTACACCTCAAACGGTCGATGCTGGACAAGATGCCGGGCGACATTTGGCAGAAATATGCCAATCTGCGTACACTCTACGGATATATGACCGGCCACCCCGGCAAAAAGTTGCTCTTTATGGGCGGCGAGTTTGGGCAGTTCAATGAATGGAGCGAGGCGCGCAGCCTCGACTGGCATCTGCTCCAGTGGCAAGACCATCAGCGGCTGCACCACTATGTGTCCGATCTGAACCATCTCTACCTCAATGAGCCGGCGCTCTATACAATCGACAACAGTTGGGAAGGCTTTCAGTGGATCGACATCAGCGACGCCGACCGCTCGATCATCAGCTTTATCCGCCGCGGCCACGAGGCCGCCGACACGCTGGTGATCGTCTGCAACTTCACGCCGGTGCCGCGGCTTGGCTACCGCGTCGGGCTGCCGCTGGACACCACCTACCGCGAGATCATGAACAGCGACCGTCACGAGTATGGCGGCAGCGGGGTGGGCAACCCGCACCCCATCACCGCCGAAGTGTTGCCCTGGCAAAGCTGCGCTTTCTCGGCGCCCCTGAACCTGCCTCCTTTGGGGGTCATCTATCTGAAACCGACCGGATAAGTAAGATCACGCGCGGCGTGGTTTCTCCGAACTAGGGACAGCCTGGCGATGTCTAGCCCAGCCCAACTATATCCGACCTCCAACGACGCATCCCCCTTGGCAAGACGCCGCTCCCCGGCAAAGATTCTGATAGCAGAGGACAACAGCGCCCTCCACCAGGCAGTCTGCGATCTGCTGGCCGCCCAGGGCTATCACCTCTACAGCGCCCGCGACGGGCAAGAGGCGCTCGACCTGCTGCGCCGCGAGCCTGTCGATCTGGTCATCGCGGGTGCGGCACTGCCGCGGCTCGACGGCTATGCGCTGCTGGCCGCGATCCGCGTCGACGCGCGGCTGCGCCATCTGCCGGTCGTGTTTCTCACCGGCAGCGCCACGCCCGACGACCGGCGTCGCGCCAAAGAGTCGGGGGTTGTCGATTATCTGGCCCAGCCGCTCGACGGCCATGAACTGCTGGCGACGGTGCGCAATGTGCTCCACCGCCGCGTGCTGCTGGAGGAGGCCGTCCAATATCAGGTGGATGCCGTTCGCAACCAAATCCTGGGCTTGATCCAGCATGAGTTCCGCACGCCGCTCACCTATGTCATGGGCTACGCCGAGTTCCTGCAAGGGTCGCTGGGCACAGAGGTGGGGCGCGCCGAACTGCAGCGTTCGGTCGAGGCGATTTTGGAGGGCAGCCGGCGGCTTCATCACCTGATCGAAAGCTTTCTGACGCTGGCGGGGTTGAGCGAGGCCAACCTGCACGCCGCCGACCTCTGTCCTCTGGATCCGATGGCGCTATGGCGTGACAGCGTGCATGTGTTGCAGCCGGAGTTGAGCCGCGCCCCGCTGCATGTTCATTTCGAGGAGCCGCCCCAACCGCTCAGCGCCTATGGCGCGATGGGGTGGGTGCGCGAGGCCCTGGTGCGGATGCTCGACAACGCCATCCTCTACAGACGCCCTGCGTCACGCGCCATCTGGCTTTCAGCGTCCACCCGGCCCGGTCTGGTCGGCTGGTTGATCCGCGACGAGGGGCTGGGGATCCCCGCCGACCGGCTGGCACAGATCACGCAGCCCTTTACGCGCGCGCCGCACAACCCGGCAGGCAGCCATGGCGCAGGCTTGGGATTGGCGCTGGTGCAGCGCGTCGCCCAGATCCACGGCGGCACGGTGACCGTCGAGAGCCAGGAGGGAGTGGGCAGCACCTTTGGCCTGTGGATCGGCGACGCCGGCCCGCAGCCCTAGATCACAGTTCCCCTCAATCACGATCATAGACAGGCACAGCCCATGACAACGCTCAGCTTGACCATCCACGGCGGCAGCGTGCCCAGCGCGTCAGCCGCAAGCCTGATCCCATCGCAGGTACAGATCGCGGGCGAGCGCATCGCGGCGATCACACCCGGCGCGGGGGAGCGGGCCGCCGCGCAGTTGGATGCGTCCGGCTGCCACGTGCTGCCGGGGCTGATCGACGTGCATGTCCACGGCGCGCTCGGCCATGACACCATGGACGCCGACCCGGCGGCCCTGGGCGCGATGGCGCGCTTCTTTGCCGCCCATGGCGTCACCGGCTTTCTCGCCACCACCATGACCGCGGGCCGCGCCGCCACGCGCGATGCGGTCGCCGCCGCTGCCGCCTACGCCCATACGCCCGCCGCCGGGGCGCGCCTGCTGGGCGTTCACCTGGAGGGGCCGTTTATCAGCCCGCGCTTCCCAGGCGCGCAGCTTGCCGATGCCATCCGCCCGCCCGACGTAGCCGAGTTCAACGCGCTGGCCGAGACCGGGCCGGTGCGCATGATCACGCTGGCGCCCGAACAGCCCGGCGCGGATGCGCTGATCGCGGCGGCGCGGCAGCGCGGCGTTGTAGTCGTCACCGGGCACACGGCGGCTACCTATGACGAATGCGAAGCCGCCGTCCGCCAGGGCGTAAGCCAGGCGACGCACACCTATAACGCCATGACCGGGCTGCATCACCGCCAGCCGGGGACGCTGGGCAGCGTGCTGACCAACGATGCGGTCTACGCGCAACTGATCGCCGACAACATCCACGTCCATCCCGCGGCGATGCAGGTCTTGGCGCGCTGCAAGGGGGTCGAGCGCACGGTGCTGATCACCGACGCCATGCGCGCCGCCGGTCTGCCGCCGGGCCGCTACGACCTGGGCGGCCAAGCCGTGACGGTGCAAAATCGCGAATGCCGTCTGGCCGACGGCACGCTGGCGGGCAGTGTGTTGACGCTGGAGGTGGGGTTGGCGAACTTTCTGGCGGCGACGGGGATGAGCCTGGCGCAGGGGTGGCCCGCGGCCAGCCGCACGCCCGCGGCGTCGCTGGGGCTGCCCGATCTGGGACAGATGGCCGTGGGCGGTCTGGCCGATCTGGTGATCCTAGATATGGCGCTGCATGTGGTGGCCACGGTCGTGGCGGGCCGGGTCGTCTATCTACGCGACGGGGAACGGCTGCGCGGCGACGGTCGTGACGATCACCCGTGGCGCGCCGGCGGCGAGTAGCGCGGCACGCACCGCGGGCGCGGATACGCCGTCCACCAGCGCGATCAGATTGCCGCCGCCGCCGCCGCCGCTCAGCTTGGCGCCGGCGGCCCCGGCGCGGCGTGCGACCGCGATCAGCCGGTCCAGCCGAGCCGTGCTGACGCCGAGCTGCTGCAAGAGGGCGTGGTTGTGGTCGAAGAGCGGGCCGAGCTGCGCCGGGACGCCCTGCTCGATGGCGGCGCGCGCCGCCTGCACCAGCGCCGCGATCTCGTCGAACCAGGTCTCGTAGCGCGGCGGGTTCTCCTGCCGGCGGGCGCGCACCGCCGCTACCGTCTGTTTGGTCAATCCCGGCTCACCGCTGTCGGCGATCACCAATGTAAAGGGCCGGGCCGGGGTAAAAACGACCGGCGGACTGCCCCGCACAAACCAGACCGGTTGGCCATAGGCCACCACCGTGTTGTCGATGCCGCTGGGTGTGCCGTGATAGATCTGCTCGGCGCGATAGACCAGGTCGCTGACGGTCGCCGGGTCGGGGACTTCTCCGGCTTGGGCAAACAGGGCGCGCACCAACGCCGCGCAGACGGCTGCGCCGCTGCCCATGCCGCTTGCCATCGGGATCGTGCTGGTGAGGTCGATCTGCCAGTCAGGAGCGGTGGGCAGCCCCAGATGGGCCAGCGTGGCGCGCGCCACCGCGGCCAACGGTTCGTCGCCACCCGCCTCGGCCAGCGCAATCGTGCGGCCCAAGTCGCGCGCGTGGATCACACAGCCGCGGCCCGCCGCGTTGGGCGTCACCCGGGCGCGGGCGACCGTCTCCCAGACAGGCACGGCGATCGCCGGCCGTCCATAGACCACGGCATGTTCGCCGACGAGGATCACCTTGCCCGGCGCGTGTGCGGATACCATCACATCTCCAGAAGATCAACCGCAAAGGGCGCAGAGCACGCAAAGGCCAGAGCAAAGCGGGAATGGCTCCGCCCCACAGGGCGGAGCCTGTTCCAAAAGGGGGTAGGCAGTGGACTATATGGCACAGCCGACAGAGGCGGCACTCCCCACCCTCTTCCTCTTTGCGTTCTTCGCGGCCTTTGCGGTTGACTTCTCACCCCAGCGCGGCGATGAGTTGGTCGGGCACGTCGCTGATGATCACATCGACGCCCAGGGCAGCCAGCCGCCGCGCCTCCTCCACGTCGTTGACCGTCCTCAGATCGGCGTTGACCAGGGTGTGGCGCGGGTGCAGCGCCTCCGGTTGCAGGATGGGCGTCATCCACGCATCGCGCAGATGGAGCGGCAGTTCTTCGCCATAGAGCAGCCCCAGCCGCACGCGCTTGTCCATCCAGCGCAGCTTGATCAGGCTGATCGGGTTGAATGACGAGACGATCACCTGGTCATAGAGGTTGCGGCGGCCAATCGTCTCGACCACCGCATCCACCTCTGGCCCGCCGCTGGGGTCGTTGCTTTTGATCTCAACGTTGACCTGGCAGCGGTTCCCCACCAAGTCAAAGACCTGGTCGAGCGTGGGCACGCCCACCCCGTTGAAATCCAGGCCGAAATAGCTGCCTGCGTCCAGTTGAGCCAGTTCGGCGGCGGTGAAGTCGCTCACCTTGCCTACACCGTTGGTCGTGGCGTCCACCGTATAGTTGTGCATGATCACCAGGATGCCGTCCTTGCTGCACTGGACATCCAGCTCGATGCCGTCCACGCCCATATCGAGCGCCGCCTGAAAGGCAGGGAGGGTGTTTTCGGGCGCGGCGCGCTTGGCGCCGCGATGGGCGAAAATCTGCACACGTCGGGCCATGATGACTACCTGCCTTCTTTCAGATGAGGTGATGAGATGAGCATGAACGGGACAGCCTATGCGCCTGCCGGCGGTTCGGCATGGCTGAGTGCGACCAGCCGCGGCCCGTCGATCAAGCCGATCGGCTTGCCCGCGGCCCAACGCCGCGCCGCCTCGCTGATGCTGCCGGTGGTGACAAGATAGGCCATGAGCGCCTCGTTGTGGATCATCGTGCCATAAAGATCGCGCACCACGCTTTCGCCCACGGTGCCGCGATAGCGTTTGCACTGCACCACAGCGCGCCGCCCGTGCGCGTCGGCGACGAGGATATCCACGCCGCCGTCTTTGACATCGGGCGTGTTCTCCACGCTGTAGCCCTGGCGCGCAAAGATGCGCTGGGCCACATAATCCTCAAATTCGGCGGGGCTGAGCGCCCGCACCTGCGCCAACGAGAGCGCGGGCCAAGCGCCGCCGCGCAGCCGGGCGCGCCAACGGCGCAGGATGTGCCACCAGCCCAACACCACGGGCACGCCGGTCACGACTGCCAGCAGTCCCAAGAGGGCCTCTGCCATACCCGCGCCTGCCGGCCCCACCGCCCACAGCCGCACCGCCAACCAGCCATAGATCGCCAACCAGATCAGGCTGCCCAGAACCAGAACCCCGGTCTGCACATGCAGCGCAGCCGGGGTGCGCCAGGCCGGGGGGCGAAAATGGTAGATGCGAAACGCGAGCGTGCGCTGGCCCATGGCGAGATGGCCGGGCGCTCAGCGCCCGAAGATGCGGCCCAACAGCCCCTTTTTCTTGGGCGCGGGCGGCGGGAGCTCGATCTCCAGTTCCGGCTCCTGTTCCTCCTCCTCGCCGGGGAGGATGCCCAGTTCGCGTTTGAGGTCGTCGGTCATGGCGTCGGGCGTCCACATCGGTTCCCAGACGATATGCACACGCACCGCGCCGGCCCCGTGGCCGGCCAACACCCGCTCCACGTCTTCGATGATCTGCGGCCCCAACGGGCAATGGGGGGTGGTAAAAGTCATGGTGACGTCGACTGCGTTGTCGGGCTGCACCTCGATGCCGTAGACCAACCCCAGGTCGACAATGTTCTGGTAGATCTCCGGGTCGATCACGGCGCGTAAATAGTCGCGACAGGTCGCAGGCGTCAACTGTTCACTCATGCATCAATCCTTATCTACTCATGTTTTTGCAGCAGTTCGATCATCGTGCCGTGGGTCGCCTTGGGGTGGACAAAGGCGACCAGCCCATGCACGCCCTGGCGCGGGGTCTCGTCGATCAGCCGCAAGCCCTGGCCGCGCAAGGTCTCTAGCGCGGCGGCAATGTCGTCCACCTCAAAACAGATATGATGCGTCCCTTCGCCCCGATTCTGCAAAAAGCGTGCCGTGCCGCTGCTCTCGTCGGTCGGCGCGATCAACTCGATCGTGCCGTTGCCGGCATCCAGAAAGGCGGCTTCGACCATCTGCTCCGGGATCGAGACCCGCTGCAGCAGCCGGAAGCCCAGATCGTCGCAATAAGTCTTGAGGCTGGCGTCCAGGTCATGGACGACGATGCCCACATGGTCAATGCGTGTCAACATGCTAGACCCAACTTTCGGGCGTGTATTCGCCAAAAACCCGGCGCAGGGCATCGCTGATTTCGCCCAGTGTGGCATAGGCTTCCACCGCTTCGATCAAGCGCGGCATGAGTGGGGCCTGCGGGTCGCGCGCCGCGGCCTCGACGCGCGCCAGCGCCGCCTGCACCTGGGCGCGGTCGCGGCGGGCGCGCAGGCCGGCCAGCGCCGCCACCTGCGCGGCGCGCACGCTTTCGTCGACGCGCAGCAGGTCGGCGATGCGCGCCTCTTCGGTCTGAAAGCGGTTGACGCCCACGACCACCTGGTCGCCCTGTTCGACGGCGCGCTGGGTGCGATAGGCCGCTTCCTGGATCTCGCGCTGGATATAGCCCTCTTCCACGGCGCGCAGCGCGCCGCCCAGGTCGTCGATGCGGCGCAGATAGTCGCTCGCCTGCGCCTCGATCTGGTCAGTCAGCCATTCGATATAGTAGGAGCCGCCCAGCGGGTCCACCGTATCGGCCACGCCGCTTTCATAGGCGATGATCTGCTGCGTGCGCAGCGCGATCTCCACCGCTTTTTCAGAGGGCAGCGCCAGCGCCTCGTCCTTGCTGTTGGTGTGCAGGCTCTGGGTGCCGCCCAAGACGGCAGCCAGAGCCTGCAAGGTGACGCGCACAATGTTGTTGTCGGGCTGCTGCGCGGTCAGGGTGCTGCCGCCGGTCTGCGTGTGAAAACGCAGCTTCCAGCTATCGGGGTGGGACGCGCCAAAGCGCTCGCGCATGATGCGCGCCCACAGCCGCCGCGCCGCCCGGAACTTGGCGACCTCCTCCAGAAAGTTGTTGTGCGCGTTGAAGAAAAAGCTCAACTGGCGGGCGAAGGTATCCACGTCCAGCCCGGCGCGCATCGCCTGCTGCACATACTCGATGCCGTTGGCAAGGGTGAAGGCGACCTCCTGCACCGCGGTGCTGCCCGCCTCGCGGATGTGATAGCCGCTGATCGAGATGGTGTTCCATTTGGGCGCCTCGGCGGCGCAGTAGCGGAAGATGTCGGTGATCAGCCGCATCGACGGGCCGGGCGGGTAGATATAGGTGCCGCGCGCGATATATTCTTTGAGGATATCGTTCTGCACGGTGCCGCGCAGCTGGGAGGGCGCAACGCCCTGCTGTTTGCCCACGGCCACGACCATCGCCAGCAGCACGGCGGCGGGCGCGTTGATCGTCATGCTGATCGACACCTGGTCGAGCGGGATGCCGTCGAGCAGGGTCTGCATATCGGCCAGGCTGCTGATCGAGACGCCCACCTTGCCCACCTCGCCCTCGGCGAAGTCGTGGTCGGCGTCATAGCCGATCTGCGTGGGCAGGTCAAATGCCACCGACAGCCCGGTCTGCCCCTGCTCGATCAGATATTTGTAACGCCGGTTGGATTCGGCGGCTGTGCCGAAACCGGCGTATTGGCGCATGGTCCACAGGCGGCCGCGGTACATATTGGGCTGCACGCCGCGCGTAAA
>QEUY01000367.1 GCA_003577365.1 Chloroflexota bacterium
ACGCGCACGGGTTCCCTGTCCCTATTCCCTGACCCCTATTCCCTGACCCCTACTCCCTTCTTCTTTGCGACCTTTGCGGTGAATTCTCTAACAGGGCGGAAATGATATGACACACACGATCGGGATCGGCGTCATCGGCATGGGCTGGATGGGCATGGTGCATAGCCGCGCCTATCGCCAGGTGGCGGACCGCTTTGCCGACAGCGGCATCCGGCCGCGGCTGGTCATCTGCGCCGACGATGTGCCGGCGCGCGTTCAGCATGCCCAAGCCGCGTTGGGCTTTAGCGAGGCCACCACCGACTGGCATGCCGTGCTGGCCCATCCCGACGTGGAGGTCGTCAACATCGCCACCCCCAACTATCTTCACCTGGAAATGGTGCGCGCCGCCGCGGCCGCGGGCAAACATATCTTCTGTGAAAAACCTGTGGGTCGCTCCCCCCAAGAGACCGCCGAAATCGAGCGTTTGGCGCGCCAGGCGGGCGTCATAAGCTTTGTCGGCTTCAACTACCGCTGGGCGCCTATGGTGCAGTATGCCCGCCAACTGATCGACGAAGGCCGATTGGGCAAGCTCACCCACTACCGCGGGCGTTTCTTCGCCATGTATGGCAGCAACCCGCTGGGTATGCTTACCTGGCGCTATCAAACCGAGTATGCGGGCATGGGCGTGCTGGGCGACATCATGTCGCATGTGATCGACATGGCGCACATGCTGGCAGGCCCGATCGCGCGCGTCGCCGGCCATCGCCACACCTTCATTCGCCAGCGCCCGCTGCCCATCCTCGGCCAAGGCACGCACTTCTCGCTGGGCCATCCGGACGACCCGACCGGCCCGGTCACCAATGAGGACTACGCCAGCGCCCTCGTGCAGTTTGAAAACGGCGTGCAAGGCACATTCGAAAGCTGCCGCGCCATCTTCGGCCCCAAGTGCGAAATGTCCTTTGAGGTCAACGGCACCGAAGGCGCGCTGCGCTGGAACTTCGAGCGCATGAACGAGTTGGAGCTATACCTGCCCGACGGCACGCCGGCGCGCGATGGCTATACCCGGCTCCTGGCCGGCCCGGCCTATGGCCTGCATGGCCGCTTCATTCCTGGCGACGGCATCGGCATCGGCTACGAAGACCTCAAGGCCATCGAGGCCTACCAGTTTCTGCAATCTATCGTCGACGGGCAGCAGGCCGCGCCCAGCTTTGCCGATGCGCTGGCGCTCGCCAATGTGCAGCAGGCCATCGTGCGTTCTTGGGAATCCAACACCTGGGAGCCGGTCATCAGCCTGCGCCGGGAAGTTTAGCCGACCGGTGACCGGCGCTTTCTGGAGTGCCGGTCACTTTCGCCAATCTTGAGGATACCCACCATGACCACCATTCCAGTGGGCAACGCGCCCTGCTCTTGGGGGACGCTGGAGTTTGAAGGCAACCAGGCCGAACGCTTTACCTTTCGCCACATGCTCGACGAGCTGGTCGAGACCGGCTATGCCGGCTCCGAGTTGGGCGATTGGGGCTTTATGCCCACCACCCCAGAGGCGCTCGCCCCCGAATTTCGCACCCGCCAGATTGCGCTCACCGGCGCATTTGTCGGCGTGGCGCTCAAAGACCCCGCCGCCCACGCGCCAGGGCAGGAGATCGTCCTGCAAACGGCGCGGCTGCTGGCCGAGACAACTGCGCAACTCAATCAGACTGTGGCTCCGTTTCTCGTCCTGGCCGATGCCAACTGCACCGACCCCGTGCGCACGCGCAACGCCGGGCGCATCGCCCCCGATATGGGGCTGAGCGACGCCGAATGGCAGACCTTCGCCCAAGGCGCCAACCAGATCGCCCGCGCCGTCCACGCCGAGACCGGCCTGCGCACCGTCTTTCACCACCACTGCGGCGGCTATGTCGAGACGCCCGCCGAGATCGCCCGGCTGCTCGACCTGACCGACCCGCAAGTCCTGGGGCTGGTCTTTGACACCGGGCACTACGCCTTTGGCGCAGGCGGCTGTGAAGACATCCTCCCCGCGCTGGAGCGCCACGCGGATCGTATCTGGTATGTCCACTACAAGGATTGCGCGCCCGGCGTGCTGCAAGAGGCGCGCGCGCAGCAGTGGGACTATTTTGAATCGGTGCGCCAAGGCGTCTTTTGTGAATTGGGCCAAGGCTGTGTGGACTTCCCCGCGGTCACCGCTTGGCTGCGCCGGCGCGCCTATGCCGGTTTCATCACCGTCGAGCAGGATGTGCTGCCCGGCATGGGCACACCGAAGCAGAGCGCCCAGCGCAACCGCGACTATCTTGCCAGCATTGGCCTTTAGCAGAAAAACTGTTCGCAACGATATCGATTCGCCCTCTCCTATCGCCACATCAAGGGGCTTCCTATGGCCGCCACCGTCCTTAACCTCGGTCTGATTGGCGCAGGCCGCATTGGCCGTGTCCACGCCGCCAACATCGTCCATCGCATCCCCGCCGCGCGGCTGGCCGCCGTCGTCGACGTCGTCGAGCCGGCGGCAGAGCTGCTGGCCGAGCAGTACCAGGTCCCCACCGCGGGCAGTGATTACCAGGCCATCCTGGCCGACCCCGCCATCGACGCGGTCGTGATCTGCTCCGCCACCGACACCCATGCGCCCATCATCGTCGACGCGGCCGCGGCAGGCAAACACATCTTCTGCGAAAAGCCGATCGACCACACCCTAGCCAAGATCGATCAAGCTTTGGCCGCGGTCGAGCAAGCGAGCGTCAAGCTCCAGATCGGCTTCAACCGCCGTTTCGACGCCAGCTATGCACGCGTGCGCCAGGCCGTGGCCGAAGGCGAGATCGGCGCGCCCCACCTGATGCACATCATCAGCCGCGACCCCGCACCGCCGCCGCTGGACTATCTCAAGGTGTCGGGCGGCATCTTCCTCGACATGACCATCCACGATTTCGACATGGCGCGCTTTCTGATGGGCTGCGAGGTGACCGAGGTCTACACCGTGGGCGGCGTCCTGGTGGACCCGCAGATCGGCGCGGTGGGCGACCTGGACACGGCGCTGATCACGCTGACCTTTGAAAATGGCGCATACGGGGTGATCGACAACAGCCGCCGCGCCGCCTATGGCTATGACCAGCGCGTCGAAATCTTGGGCAGCCTAGGCAGCATCGCCACCGGCAACAACTACCCCAACAGCGCCGTCATCAGCACCGCCAGCGCCATCTGCCGCGACCTGCCCTACAACTTCTTTATGGAGCGTTATACCGAGAGCTATGTGCGGGAGTTGAGCGACTTTGTCGACGCCATTCTGCACGACCGGTCTGTGCCGGTGAGCGGCGAGGATGGCCGTGTGCCGGTCGTCATGGGGCTGGCCGCAGCCAAATCCTATCGCGAACATCGCCCCGTGCGGCTCGACGAGATCACGGCCTAGGTCGTCGGCACGACGGCGCGCCGGGCACGCGGCAGCATAAACCACAGATAGAAGAGCAGCGTACCCACCGTCGCCAGCACGGCCCCGGTCAGGAAAAGCGCGGTAAAGCCCTGCGCTTCGATCAGATAGCCGCCCACAAACGCCATCAAGGCAAAAGATAGCCCGCCGGACATCTCGCCTGCGCCGGCCAGCGTCCCGCGCCAGTTGGGCGGCACCAGCTCCATCGAGTAGATCAAAAAGGCCGGGTAGCGGATCGACGACAGCGCCGTGACACCCACATAGCCAAGCCCTGCCGCGCCCCAATGCGGGATCAACGCCAGCGGCAGCATACTGAGCGCCGTCATCGTCGACGCCCCCAGCACCGCGCGCGGCGCGCCCCACCGCGCCACCAAGACCGGCGTGAGCAGCGCCGCCGGCACGCCCATCAGCCGCGCTACCGCGGCCAACATCCCAATCTGCCCCGTCGCCACGCTGAGTTCGGCATCCATATAGACATTGAAAAAGGTCGAGGCGCTGCCGATCCCGCCCACCTGAAAAAAACGCACGGTTGAGAGCAGCACCAGCGTCAGGATCACGCCCGTCTCCGCGCCGCGCAACCCGCCGGCGTGCGCCGCACCCGCCGCGGCCGAAGGCATATCCCCGTCAGCGGTTGCCTCATGGCGGATGCTCAGGATCGCCCAGACTGCGGGCACCATCAACGCCGCGGCAAAGACCAGCGGCAGCCGGTAGGGCGCGGGCTGATGCAGCGTCATCCCCATCAGCGCCGCAAAGAGGCGCGGCAAGAAACCGCCGATCAACGCACCGCTGAACGCCGCCAGCGCCAGCAGCGCCGTCTGCATCGAAAAGGCATGGGTGCGCTCTTCGGCGGCGGCGATGTCCATCACCAGCGGGACGGAATTGACAAAGTAGAGCGCCAATCCCAAATAGAGCAGCGCATAGGCCCCCAGGATCACCGGCCCGATCTGCCCCACCGGTGCGAGCTGCGCCAGGGGCAGCCCAAAGCCGCCCACGACCATGCACACCAGCCCCACCACCATCATGCGCCGGTTGCCAAAGCGCGCGCCTACCGCTCCCGAAGGCAGGCTGCTCAGGGCAAAGGTGAGCAGCCCCACCGAGTTCACCTGGCCGATGAACTCCGGCCCAAACCCCAGGCGCAGCAGATAGAGGTTGAAGATCACCGAATAGACCCCGCCGTCGATGGCAAACCCCAGCAGCGAGGTCGCAAGCAAATAAAAACGCACATTGCGGTTGAAGCGCCGCAATGTGCCCACATAGTTGGCAAGCATGGCCGAACCTACTCGGATTCTAATACAGTGCGAACGCGCCTGGCCGCGCCGCCGTCGCTTAGGCGGTCAGATGCGGCAAGACACGCTCGACAAAGAGCTGCGTGCCGTCGGAGCGCGGCGAATCGGCAAAGCTCACATGGACGCGCCGCGCCCCTTGCGCCACCCCTGCCAAGAGCGCCTCCGCCACCCGGTCGGGCGTGCCCGCGATGCCGTTGGCCGTCACCGGGCGCACGTCGGGCCGCGCCCGCAGCCGCTCCAGTTCGGCTTCGCTCTCGGCGATCAAAATCTGCGACGCGATCACCTGCACGATCTCATCA
>QEUY01000368.1 GCA_003577365.1 Chloroflexota bacterium
GGCGTGCCGAAGGAGGGCGGGTAGTGGGTATCGCCCGCCTGGATGGCCTTGAACGCCGCCTCGACAATGTGGCCGGGCGTGTCGAAGTCCGGTTCGCCGCCGGCCAGGTTGATGACGTCATGGCCGGCGGCGGCCAGTTCGCGCCCCTTTTGCATCATCAGCGTGGTGGGCGAGCCGGGCACGCTTTCGATCAACTGCGACAGATTCTTCATGCGTCAGGTCCCCTCATTCCTCGTTGCCCAATCCTATTTGCCCAATACGTCGGCAATGGCCGCGCAGAGATAGTCCATGCTGTCGCTGGTCATGCCCGCCACGCTGATGCGACCGGAGCCGACGATGTAGATGGCATATTGGTCGCGCAGCGCCTTGACCTGCTCCGGCGTCAGCCCGGAGAAGGAGAACATGCCGCGCTGGCGGGCGATAAAGCTGAAGTCGCGCTGCACGCCTTTTTCGTTGAGCGTCTCGACAAAGAGATGGCGCATGGCGTTGATGCGGTCGCGCATCTCCGCCACTTCGTCCTCCCACTCGCGGCGCAGCGCCGGGTCATTCAAGATCGTGCTGACGATGGCGCCGCCGTGTACCGGCGGGTTGGAGAAGTTGGCGCGGATCGCCTGTTTGACATGGCTGAGCATGGTCTCTGCGCCCTGCGCGTCCTTGGCGACGACGGTCAACGCGCCGGCGCGCTCGGCATACAGCCCGAAATTCTTGGAATAGGAGTTGGCGACCAGCAGCTCCGCGCCGGGCCGCGCCAGTTCGAGCAACCCCACGGCATCCTCGGCCAGCCCGTTGGCAAAGCCCTGATAGGCAAAGTCGAGGATGGGGAGCAGCCCCCGCTCGGCGACCACATCGGCCACGGCGTGCCACTGTTCGCGCGTCAGGTCGACGCCGGTGGGGTTGTGACAGCAGACATGTAGCAGCACGGCATCGCCGGATGGGATCTCGGCCAGCGCGCCCAGCATGGCATCGAAGGCCACGCCGTTGGTGGTCGCGTCGAAATAGGGATAGGTCCCGATCGGCAGCCCCGCGGCCTGGAAGATGCCGGGGTGATTGGGCCAGGTGGGATTGCTGAGCCAGACGCGCGTCCCCGGCATCAGCTTGTGGATCAGGTCGGCGGCGACGCGCAGCGCGCCCGTGCCGCCGGGGGCCTGGGCGGTGGCGGCGCGCTGGCTCTGCACGACCTCATGCTCCGCGCCAAAGAGCAGCGTTTGGGTGGCGGCGGTGTAGGCGGGGGAGCCTTCGATGGGCAGATAGGTCTTGGTCTTTTCGGCCTGCAAGATGCGTTCTTCGGCCTTGCGTACCGAACGCAGCACAGGGGTATTGCCGGCCTCGTCCTTGTATACGCCCACGCCGAGATTGATCTTGCGCGGGTTTGGGTCCTTTTTAAAGGCTTCGGTTAGCCCCAGGATGGCATCGGGCGGCGCAGGGGTAAATTGTTCAAACATGGCGTAGGTCCTTTGGGTAGCAGGTTTTACCAGCCGGCATGTGACCGGCAATTTATACAACAAGCAGTTTAGACAAACAGATCGACGAATTCGAACTTCTCCACATCCACCAGCCCTTGGTCGGTGAGTTTGAGTTGGGGGATCACCTCCAGCCCCATAAAGCTCATCGCCATAAACGGGTCGTGCAGCGGGCAGCCCAAAGCCCTGGTCGCAGCCAACAGCCGGGCATAGCCGGCGGCGACCTCGGCAAAGGGGGCGTCGCTCATCAATCCGGCGACGGGCAGCGCCAGGCGCGCCACCACCTGCTCGCCGTCGACCACGGCCAGCCCGCCGTCCATCTCGGCGACGGCGCGGGCAGCAGCCTGCATGGCGCTGTCGTCGGCCCCGATCACGATCAGGTTGTGGTGATCATGGGCAACCGTACCGGCGATGGCCCCGCGGCGCAGCCCGAAGCCTTGGATAAACCCCAGCCCCACCGAGCCGCGGCCATGATGCCGCTCGATCACCGCGATCTTGAGCAGGTCGCGCGTGGGGTCGGCCAAGGCAACGCCGTCTTGCACCGGCGCCGCCACGATGCGTGCATCAGTCACCAACTGCCCGTCGTGTGCGCCGATGGCGCGGACGTGCGCGCCGCGCGCCGGGATGCGCAAGTTGACTGCCTGCCAATCGACCTTGACCGAGCCGCGCACGGCGTCGCCGGCGCTATTGGATATCTCTAGCGGGGCGACAAGCTGACCATCTTGCGCGACCAAGCGCCCGCGCGCAAAGACCTGGCGCGGGCGGAAATCGTGCAGGTCGTCCACCACCAGCAAGTCGGCCATGCGGCCCGGGGCGATGCCGCCGCGGTCATGCAGCCCAAACCATTCGGCGCTGTTGAGCGTCGCCATGCGGATGGCGTCGATGGGCGGGATGCCATAGGCGATGGCTTGGCGCAGCATATAGTCGATGCTGCCCTGTGCTTGCAGGTCTACCGGGGTGCGGTCGTCGGTGCAGAAGCAGATGCGCCGTGCGTTGTGGGGCGTGATCAGCGGCAGCAAGGCGTGCAGGTTGCGCGCGTTGGAGGCCTCACGGATCAGGATCATCATGCCGCGACGCAGCTTTTCGGCGGCTTCCTCCACGCTGGTGCATTCGTGTTCGCTGCCGATCCCCGCCGCTACATAGGCGTTGAGCGCCTGTCCCCGCAGTTGAGGCGCATGGCCGTCGATGGGCCGGCGGCGAAAGGCGGCCAGCTTGGCCAGCACCGCGGCATCGCCGGCCACGACGCTGGGATAGTTCATGACTTCGGCCAGCCCATGGACGACCCCTTCGTCCAGCAGAGCGGCCAGGTCGTCGGCATCCAGGGCCGCGCCGGTAGATTCCATCTGCGTAGCCGGGACGCAGGAGGAGGCCATCAGCACCACGGTCAGCGGCAGCCCGCGGCTGGCCTGAAGCATATAGCGGATGCCTGCCTGGCCGGCCACGTTGGCGATCTCATGCGGGTCGGCGACCACGCAGGTGACCCCGCGCGGCAGCACGCCTGCTGCAAAGTGGGGCGGGGTGCAGAGGCTGCTTTCGATATGGACGTGGGCGTCGATCAGGCCGGGCACGACATAGGCGCCGGCCAGGTCGAGCGTGGTCGCGGCGCGGTAGCCTGGCCCAATCCCGGCGATGCGGTCGCCGGCCAACGCAACGTCGGCTTGTTCGATCTCGCCGGAGAAGACGTTGACGATGCGTCCGTTGTGGAGGATGAGATCGGCGGGCCGGTCGCCGCGGGCAATGGCAAGGAGGTCAGGCAGGGTCATAGAGGGTCGCTTTATACGGGTGCTTTATACAGTCGCTTTATGCAGTTGCCTCATTGGGTTGCGAGGTGTCGCGTCCGAAAGCCGGGCCTTCGGCATCGCTTCTGTAGGGCCTCTATACAGACTGGCCGGCGGCCCTGGTCCGCACAATTCGTTCAAGTGTACCCCAGAACGGCGCGGCTGTCATGTGCTGCGGGGTGGGTTGAGCGTTTTGGTGAAATCTCCTACAATGGGACGGTTGTGTGTCTCAGACCGGCGGACCGATTCCGCCCGGCGGACAAGGCACAGACCGGGTGCATTCTACTGGAGGTAGTCCATGCGACTGACATTTTACGGCGCGGCGCAGGAAGTGACCGGCTCGATGCATCTGGTCGAGGTCAACGGCCAACGCATCCTGCTCGAATGCGGGATGTTCCAGGGCCGCCGTGAAGAGACCTATACGCGCAACCTGCACTTTCCCTTTGAACCCTCCTCGATCCATGCTGTGGTGTTGAGCCATGCTCATATCGACCATTCGGGCAACCTGCCCAACTTGGTCAAACAGGGGTATACGGGCAACATTTGGTGTACGGCGGCCACGCGCAACTTGAGCACCTATATGCTCATGGACAGCGGCCATATTCAAGAGATGGACATCGAGTATGTCAACCGCAAGCGCGCCGAAGAGCGGCAGCCCGCGCTTGAACCGCTGTACACACGCGCCGATGCCGAAGCCAGCCTGGGCCAGTTTATCGGCGTGGGGCTGCACCGGCCCATCCTCATCGCCGACGGGGTGACGCTCACCTTCTATAACGCCGGTCACATCCTGGGCGCGGCGCATATCCTGCTGGAGATCGACGAACGCAGCAGCGGCAAACATTGGCGGCTGGTCTTCAGCGGCGATATCGGCCGCGACAACAGCGCGCTCTTGAACGACCCGGAGCCATTCCATGAGGCGGATATTGTGATCATGGAATCGACCTATGGCGACAAGCTGCACGAAGACCGCACGCGGGCGCGGCGCGCGCTGCGCAACGTGATCAACGAGACATCGCGGCGTTTGGGCAAGGTGATCATCCCTGCCTTTGCCGTGGGGCGCACGCAAGAGATCGTCTACGCGCTCAATCAACTGGACGCCGACGGCGATATCCCCGACCTGCCGGTCTATGTGGACAGCCCATTGGCGGTGAACGCTACCGACGTCTTTCGGATGCACCCCGAAGCCTGGCGCGACGAGGTGCGCGAGTTTTTGTTGGAGGACAAGCGCAAAAGCCCCTTTGACTATGCCCATGTGGAATATGTGCGCGAGGTGCGGCGCAGCAAGCAGCTCAACGCCATGCCCGGCCCGGCAGTGATCATCAGCGCCAGCGGCATGGCCGAGAGCGGGCGCATCCTGCACCATCTGAAGAACAACATCGAGTATGCACAAAATACGATATTGCTCGTCAGTTTCATGGCGCAGGACACCTTGGGGCGCAAGCTGAAAGACGGCGCGCGGCGCGTGCGCATCTATGGCGAGGAATATGATGTGCGCGCCCAGGTCACGTCGATAGACGGCTACAGCGCCCACGCCGACCAGCGTGAACTGCTGGAGTGGGCAGGCGCACTGGATCGCGAGCGCCTACAGACGATCTACCTGGTGCATGGCGAGCCGGCGCCGATGAGCGTCTTCTCCGGCAAGCTGCAGAGCGCGGGTTTCCGCCGCGTGGTCATGCCCGAGCGCGGCAACACGTTTGAGCTATAGATCGTTGCTGCGCCTCATCCCGGTGAACCTTGTACGACCAAGCAATCGTAGAGATATAGAGGGCCGAAATCTGGGCATCTGGGGGTTGTGGGCGGACCGGCTGCGCAAAGCCGGGCATATCTTTTTGGCCGTTCGTGCGTCCTTTTTTAGTAGTGAACTGTCTTCGTAATGAGCTGGCGCTGCAAGGGGCAAGCGCAATGCGGCCCTGGCCGCTGGTAAGGGGTTAGCTGGCACAGGAGATTCGCTGGCAGAGGGGTCATGCAGGCAGAGATCATGCAAGCAAAGGAGTACGATATGGGCAAATCTCGT
>QEUY01000369.1 GCA_003577365.1 Chloroflexota bacterium
TCGCTGGTGCTGACCTCGTTTGTGATCACGCTCTTGGGCTGCAACTATCTCTGGGGGCGGCTCTCCGACCGGCTGGGCCGGCGCAAACCCTTTGTCGTGACCGGGCTGCTCGGCCTTGCCCTCGTCTATGCCTGGCTGGGCTATGCACCCACGCTGGCCGCCGCCTGGGCCACGCGCCTGCTCGAAGGGGTCGCCCTCGCCGCCTACACCACCCTCAGCCTCGCCATGATGGGCGAAGCCCTGGAGCGCAGCGCCAGCCAGCGCCAAGGCCGCCAGATGGGCCTCTATCGCGGGCTGGGGTCGCTGGCCTTTGCCGCGGGCAGCGTCGCCGGCGGGCGCGTCGCCGAGACCTATGGTCTGGCGGACAGCTTTCTGATCTGCGCCGCGGCCTATCTGCTGGCTGCGCTGGTGGCCCTCCAGTTACAGGAGCAGCCCGCCGCGCCGCTCGTACAGCAGCCGGTCCTTTCTTCCACCGCCCGCACGCGCGCCAGGCTCCTGCCCGCAGCCTTCCTCGCCGGTGTCTTTCTGTGGACCGCCGCTCATTCGGCTTCGGCGTCGATGTGGCCTAACTATATGGCGCAGTTGGGCTATTCGACCGGCCAACTCACCAGCCTGTGGGGGCTGGCCGCGCTCGTCGAGATGCCTGCTATGTTTGCCTTGGGCGCGCTCTCCGACATCGCCGGGCGCACGGCTGTACTGATCACCGGCGGCCTGGGGATCGCCCTGGTCAATGCGGGCTATGCAGCCGCAGCCCATCTGCTGCCGCTGCTGGTGGGAATCCAGGTGGTGCGCGGCGTCGGCTTTGCCGCCTACACCGGCAGCGCCATGACCTTTACAACCGAGCACGGCGGCGAAGAGCGCGGCGGCGCCAGCGGTCTCTATCATACCACTGGCAGCGCAGGCCAACTGGCCGGTCTCTTGATGGGCGGCACGCTGGCGCAGACCGTAGGCTTTCCGGCCATGTTCACGGCGTGCGCCCTCTTGGCCCTGGCGGCTGCGGCCAGCTTCTGGGCGCTCCATCATCGCACACCGCGTCTGATCCCCGTCGCCACCACCGCACAGGCGGAGAGAAAACCATGACCCGTATCGGAATTGTCGGCGCAGGCGCCATCGCCCGCCACCATGCCGCCCAATGGCGCAAACTGCCCGTCACGCTCGCCGCAGTCTACGACATCATCCCCGAACGCACCCAGACCTTTGCCGCCCAATTCGGCGCCCATCCCTGCGCCTCGCTCGACGAACTGCTGCGCCGTGTCGACGTCGTGGACATCTGCACCCCCACCGACAGCCGGGTGACCAGCGTCCTCGCCGCGGCCGCAGCGCGGCTTCCAATCATCTGCGAAAAACCCTTTGGCCGCCACCTCGACGAATGCGAGCAGATGATCGAGGCCTGCACTGCCACAAATACACCGCTCTTTATCGCCCACGTCGTGCGCTTCTTTCCCCAATACGCCCGTGCCAAAGAGGTCGTGGACAGCGGCGCCATCGGCCGCCCGGCTATGATCCGCACGATGCGCGCCGGCTCCTTCCCGCGACCAGAGGCCACCTATGGCAGCGCCTTCTACGGCGATTTCGCACGCAGCGGCGGCGTGATCCTAGACCTGGGCATCCACGACATTGACTATCATCTCTGGGTCGGCGGCCCCGTCGAACGGGTCTTTGCCCGCGGCCTGGCCTATACGGGGGTGAACGGGGCAGACCATGCCTTCCTGACCTTGCGCTACGCATCCGGGGCCATCGGCCATGTCGACTGCAACTGGGCGCTGCCCCCCGGCCAGTTCCGCACACGCGTCGAGATCGCCGGCGACGGCGGCCTGCTCGAATGGGACTCCTTTGAGCCGCCGCCGCTTCTGTGGGCGCGGCCCGCCCCGGCGCGGCCAGGCCAATCTACGCAGGGCAGCGCTTCCCCGCTTGCACCGCTGGACGACCCCTACTGCCGAGAGTTCACCCATTTTCTCGACTGCCTCGACCGCGGCGTGCCCTTCCTGGTCACCCCCGACCAGGCCGCGATGGCCGTCAGAGTCGCGCTGGCCGCACTCGAATCGGTACGCACCGGCCAGCCGATCCACATCGCCGATTTCCAGGAGGTGGGCCGATGACCCTGCAGCCGCTCCGCATCGGCATCTTGAGTGTGGCCCACGGCCATGCGCACAGCTACGCCGCCTGTCTGCAGCAGCTTGACCAGGTGGACCGCTGCCGCGCGCTATGGCGTCCCCTTCCACGCCACGCCCGAAAGCCTGCTCATGCAGCGTCTGGATGGCGTTATCGTCTGCGCCGAGAACGCACGCCACGCGCCGCTCGTCCAACTGGCCGCAGACTATACGTCGCACATCCTGTGTGAGAAACCCATTGCCACCACGCTCGATGACGCGCGGGCCATGATCGACCGCTGCGCTGCCACCGGGACCCAGCTGCAGATCGCCTTCCCGGTGCGCTTTGCCCCGCCCATTGTGCAGCTCAAGGCCATGCTCGACCAGGGCGACCTGGGCGCAATCTACAGCGTCAAATGCACCAACCACGGCTCCCAGCCCGGCGGCTGGTTCACCGACCCCCAGTTGGCGGGCGGCGGCGCGGTCATGGACCATACGGTCCATGTAATCGACCTGCTGCGCTGGTTCTGGCGCACCGAGGTGACCGAGGTCTACGCCGAAATCGGCGTTAACCTGCTGCACCAAGACCTCGCCGTGGACGACGCCGGGCTGCTCTCCTTCCGGCTTGCCAACGGCGTCTACGGCACGCTCGACACAAGTTGGTCGCGCCCCCCCAGCTACCCCACCTGGGGCGATGTTACCCTTGAGGTCACCGCACAGCACGGTGTCGTCACCGTGGACGCCTTCCGCCAGCAGGTGGCCGTCAGCTCCAACGCCTGGGGCAAGACGCGCTGGGTTCCATGGGGCAGCAACATGGACCTCGGGCTGGTCGCCGACTTTGTCGAGATGATCCGCACAGGCCGCGCCCCCTCCATCAGCGGCGAGGACGGCTATAAATCCCTTGAAGTTGCCCTGGCAGCCTACGAATCGGCGCGCCAGGGCCGTCCCGTTTCCCTTCCCCACGCGATTGGCCAGGTAGCATGACACAGATCCTCGAATCGACCCTGTTTGGCCTCCTTGACCCGATCTACGGCCCCGGCGCGCCCGCGCAGACCGCGCGCTATCAAACCGCGCTGGAGGCTTTCGCCCGGCGCTACGGCCCTGGCCCCGTCCATCTCTTCCGTGCGCCGGGCCGGGTCAACCTCATCGGCGAGCATACCGACTACAACCATGGCTTCGTGCTGCCTGCCGCACTCGACAAAGATATCTTGCTCCTGGCGCGGCCCCGCCCCGGCCACCGCGTCCGCTTGAGCAATATCGAGCCGCTCTTTGAAGACGCCGAATTCGAGCTAGGCGAGTCGATCCCGCCTGCCCCGCGCGGCCACTGGAGCAACTACCTGCGCGGCGCGGCCCAGATGGTCGCCGCCCAGGCTGCCACGCCGCCGCCTGGCCTCGACATCCTGGTCGCGGGCACGGCGCCCGCGGGGGTGCCGCGCGGGGCCGGTCTCAGTTCCTCCTCGGCGCTGGTCGTCGCCATGGCTGTGGCCCTCGCCCACCTTGCCGGTTGGCAACCCGAACGGGCATCGCTTGCGCACCGGTGCGCCGACGCCGAATGGTATGTCGGCACACGCGGCGGCATCATGGACCACTTCGCCGCTCTGCTCAGCCGCCGCGACCATGCGCTCTTTCTCGACTGCCGCGCCGACGCCCAGGGCAGCTATCACACACGCCACATCCCCTTCCCGGCCACGCACCGGCTCGTCGTGGTCGATTCCGGCCTCCATCACGACAACGTGCGCGGCGAATATAACCGCCGCGTGGCCGCCTGCCGCGCCGGTGTGGGGCTGCTGCGCCGCTCCCTACCGGACATCACCCACCTGCGCGACGTGCAGAACATCCCCTGGGCCGACCTGGCCGGCCAGCTTCCGGAGGTCGCCACCCCGGCGGACCTCGCCCGCCAAGGCATCGACCTGGGCGAGATCCCCGGCCTAGATGCGCAGGAACCGCTGCGCGTCGCCGCCTGCTGCCGCCATGTGTGGACGGAAAACGCGCGCGTGCTGCAGACGCTCGACGCCCTGGCCGCCAACGACATCGCTCAGGCCGGCAGGCTGCTCCACGAAGCCCACGCCAGCGCGCGCGACGACTACGCCATCAGCACGCCCGAATTGGATTTTCTGGTGAGCACCGCCGAAACCGTCGACGGCGTGGCCGGGGCGCGCCTCACCGGCGCGGGCTGGGGTGGCTGCGTCGTCGTGCTGGTCGCACAAGAGGCCGTGGGCACGCTGCAAACACAGCTCGCCGCCGCCTATGCCGCGCACACGGGCCGCACGCCGGCCATCTTCCTGTGCCAGGCCGGACCCGGCGCAGGGCCGGTTGCCAGCCTATCGGTATGAAAAGCGCCTCTTGACAGGCATTCCTTGAAAGGCCTCTCTGCCATGTCTAAACCGCTCGAACTGATCGTGATCGGCGCCGGTCACCGCGGCGCCGATGCCTATGCCTCCTATGCCTTCACCCACCCCGGCGAAGTGCGCTTTGTCGGGGTGGCCGAGCCGGACCCCATCCGCCGCCGCCGCTTCGCCGACGACCACGACCTCGACGAGAGCCAGTGCTTCACCTCCTGGGAAGCACTGCTGGACAAGGGGCAGTTGGGCGACGCCGCCATCGTCACGACCCAAGATCAAATGCACGTCGAGCCGGCAGTCGCCGCCATGCAGGCGGGCTACCATGTCCTGCTCGAAAAACCGATGGCCCACACGCTCGAAGGCTGTATCCAACTGGTGCAGACCGCCGAGCGCACCGGGCGCGTGCTGCAGATCTGCCATGTGCTGCGCTATTCACCCTTCTGGCGCGCCCTGCACGAAGTGCTGGCTGCAGGCCGCCTGGGCGACATCATCACCGTCGAACATCGCGAGAACGTGGCCTACTGGCACATGGCGCACAGCTTTGTGCGCGGCAACTGGCGCAACCAGGCGCTCTCCAGCCCGATGATCCTGGCGAAATGCTGCCATGATCTGGATATCCTGGTCTGGAATCTGGCCTCGCCGGTGCGCCGTCTCAGTTCGGTCGGCTCGCTGCTCCACTATCGCGCCGACCAGGCAGGGCCGGAGATCCCGGCGCGCTGCACCGACGGCTGCCCGATTGAGCGTGAATGCCCCTTTTCCGCCATCGGCATCTATCTCGATCTGCGCCCCTTTGACTATCTGGCCGCGGAAGCCGCAGCACGCGGCATCGACCCTGAGGCCCCCAAGGTATGGCCCTTCACGGTCCTGAGCCACGATGTCAGCCGCGCCGGGCGGCTGGCCGCGCTCCAGACCGGCCCCTATGGGCGCTGCGTCTATCGCTGTGACAACGACGTGGTTGACCACCAGGTCGTCACCATGGAACTGGAGTCCGGCCCCTCGGTCATCCTCGTGATGCACGGCCATTCCAACGAGGAGCACCGCTCGATGCGCTATGACGGCACGCGCGCCACGCTGCGCGCCCGCTTTGGCCGCGCCTCCGAGATCACCGTCCACGACCATGCCACCGGCGCGGTCGAGCAAGTCCCCATCCCCCAGCCGCAGGGCGGCCATGGCGGCGGCGACCACGGCCTCATGTCCGACTTCCTGCGCGTGCTGCGCGGCGAGGCCGAACCGCTGACCAGCGCCCGCGCCTCGCTCGAAAGCCACCTGCTCGCCTTCGCCGCCGAAGAGGCGCGCCTGGCCGGGACTGTCGTGGATATGGCCGCCTTCCGCGCTCGCGCCGAAGCCCTGACCCGCCAGTTCGCCGGTTGATCCTGCCAGCCCGGCTCAAATCTCGACCGATTTTCCCAGACCAAATTTCCCCCAGCTAATTTCCGAGGAGAACGATGCGCCCACTGATCTGGTATGAATTCCCTGTAGACGACGCCAACCGCCAGCGGCTGGAAACGGTGGCCGACGTGGTCATCGGCGGCAGCGTCATGGATGTGCGGCCCCCTTTCGCCGTGGTGATCGGGTCGGTGATCCCCGCCAACGGCGAGTTTATGGACCGCCTGGGGCCGCAACTGCGCGTGATCGCACGCCCCGGCATCGGCGTCGACAACGTCGACCTCGACGCAGCCACCCAGCGCGGCATCCCCGTGATCCATACTCCCGACGCGCCTACCGAATCAACCGCCGAGCATGCCGTCGCGCTGCTGATGGCCGTCGCCAAACGCGTCGTCACCGGCACGCGCTTCCTGGAGACCAACGCGGCCTTCCCGCGCGCCGAAATGTTTGGCACTGAGCTGCGCGACCGCGTCCTCGGCGTGGTCGGCATGGGGCGCATCGGGCGGCGTGTGGCGGAGATCTGCGCGCTGGGTCTCAAGATGCGTGTCTTGGCCTATGATCCTTTCCTGGGTGAACTGGAGATCCCCGGCATCGAGTTCACCGCCGACCTCGACGACCTGCTGGCGCGCGCCGACATGGTCACGCTGCATGTGCCGCTCACGCCCCATACGCGCCGGCTGATCGGCGCAGACCAACTGCACCGCATGAAACGCGGCAGCTATCTCGTCAACGCCGCGCGCGGGCCGGTGGTGGACGAACAGGCGCTGATCCGTGCCCTGCAGGAGGGCCATCTGGCGGGCGCGGCGCTCGACGTCTTTGACCCCGAACCGCCCGCCCCCGACAACCCACTGCTGCGCATGAACAACGTCGTCTGCACGCCGCACATCGCCTCCTACACCGAGCGCGGGGCCTACGCCATGCGCACGGGCATCGTCGACCAGCTTCTACAATTATTGTCTGGCGAGCGGCCGCGCTATATCGTCAACCCAGACGCCTGGCCGGGACGCTTTGCGCAGGGAGCCTAGCAGATGCCAACCGTCGCACAAGCCATCGCCGCCACACTCCACGCCGCCGGGGTGCGCTACGTCTTTGGTCTGCCCGGCGGCGAGACGGTCGAGCTGCTCGACGCCCTGCGTCGCCAAGGGCTGGAGTTTGTGCTGGTTCACAACGAATCCTCGGCGCTCTTGCTCACCGGCACGGTCGGCGTCTGCCTCACGACCCTAGGGCCTGGCGCAGCCAACGCCATGGCCGGCGTGGCCCATGCCCATCTGGACCGCGTGCCGCTGCTGGTTTTTACGGCGCAGAAGCCTGACGCGTTGCTGCCCGACTATACGCACCAGGTGCTCGACCTACACGCCCTCTTTGCGCCGATCACCAAGGCCAGTATCAAGCTCAATGCCACCTGTGCGTCCTCCGGCGTGGCCGAGGCACTGCGGTTGGCCCAAGAAGGACGCCCCGGCCCCGTCCATCT
>QEUY01000370.1 GCA_003577365.1 Chloroflexota bacterium
GCCGCCTGCGGGCGCGCCGCGGCCTTGGGCGGCTTGGCTGCGCGGGGGCCTCATCTGGGGGGGGATCGCGGCGGGGGTCTTTGTGCTGCTCTGGCCCGCCATGTGGGTCGACCCGCTGGGCAGCCTGCGCCAAGTGCTGGACGCTGCCGAGGAGTATGCCGCCGAAGGGCATCTCAAGCCGATCTTCTTCGACGGGGCCATTTATGCCGGCGACCCCGGCTTTGCCTTCTACCCGATCACCTATCTGTGGCGCAGCACGCCCATCGTCTGGATCGGGCTGGCGCTGGCCGCGGGCGCGTTTGCGCTGCGCCGCGCCCCGCTGGAGAGCCACGCGCGGCGCTTCGTGACCGTCTCGCTGCTGGTCTATGCGCTGGGTTACATGCTCTTTATGAACCTGGGCGCCAAGAAGTTTGACCGCTACCTGCTGCCCAGCTATCTGCCGCTGGACGTGATCGCAGGGCTGGGCTGGGGCGCGGTGCTGCTCTGGGCGCGACAGGTGGCGATCCGCCGCGGCACGCTGCGTTATCTGCCGCTGGCCGCGGCCGCGCTGGTGGCGGCGCAGGCCGCGCTGGCGCTGCCCACCTTCCCCTATTACCTGACTTATTACAACCCGCTGATGGGCGGCAGCAGCCGCGCGCCGCAGGTGATGATGATCGGCTGGGGCGAGGGCGCGGATGTGGCGGGCCGCTATCTGGATGCCAAGCCCGCCGCCGCCGCGCTGACGGTCGCCTCCGGCTATACCAACGGCCCTTTCTCCTATTTCTTCCGCGGGCGCACGCTGCCCATCACTTTCTGGCATGAGGCCGATTACGCCGTGCTCTTTGCGCAAGACTGGCAGCGCCAACTGCCCTCGCGCAAGTCGATCGCCTATTTTCAACACCTCACGCCCGAAGCGGTGATCACGCTCGACGGGCTGGACTACGCCCACATCTATGACCTGCGTGGCGCGCCCCTGCCCCCGTATGTGACCGGCTGGCGCATGGCAGGTGATGGCGCGCCAGGTGACGAAGTGATCCGGCTGGTCACCTTCCAACTGCCCGCCGCGCCGGTGCAGCCAGGCGAGATGGTGCGCGCCGTCTTCTATCTGGTCAACCAGGGGCCGATCACGACCAACCTCAACGTGCTGGTGCGCGTGGTGGGGCATGACGGCGCAGAGATCGCGCGCGCCGAGGGCTGGCCTTGGGGCGCGGCCACGCGCGGCTGGCAGACCGGCGTCGTCTGGCCCGATGGTCACGACCTGGCGATCCCTGCCGGCACGCCGCCCGGCTATTACCGCGTCGAACTGGGTTTCTATGATCCAGAGACGCAGGCGCTGCTGCCCGCCTTCCGACCCGCCGACGGCGCAGAACTGGGCGACCTGGTCACAGTCGACACGATCCAGGTGGGCGACTTGCCCGACCCGCCGCAGCCGTTGACGCCGCCCGCGCGCATGGGTGGGCAGATCGCGCTGCTGGGGACTGGCTGGCAGAGCGGCGACGGCCCCGCTTGGGGCGCGCACGCGCCCACGCTGTCGCCCGGCGGCACGCTGCGTGTGGAACTCACCTGGCAGGCGCAGACCTGGCCCGCGACCGACTACACCGCCTTTGTCCATCTGGTGGGGCCGGACGGCAGCCTGGCGGCGCAGATGGATAAACCGCCGCTGGACGGTTTTCTGCCCACCAGCACCTGGATGCCGGGCCAGCGCGTGGTGGACGATTTTGCCCTGGCGCTGCCCACGGGCAGCGCGCCGGGCGATTACCGGCTGCTGACCGGCTTCTATGACCCGGCGAGCGGGGCGCGGCTGGCGGTGACCCAGGGGGATCAGCCTGTAGGCGATGCGTTTGAACTGGCGACCGTGCACGTCCGGGCCGCGCCGTGAAGTATGGCGACCATGGAGTCATCCCGGCATTTGCGCCCCGATGTGCGTGCATGTGCAGTTTTCCAACCCTACATGCACGAAAGCCCCATTGATGGGGCGTGGTTCTTTAGCCCGGTAGCTTTAGCTCCGGGCTGAATTGCGTGCCAAGCCGTATGGTTTTCAAAACGCCTGCCCGCGTGTGATATGATGCACGTTGCTTTGGGGGGAGCAGAGGCGACCCCGTGTGCCCATTGAGGAGAGTTTATTGTGCTAGAGAATATCAACCGCGCTGAGGCCGGTTTGCCGGTGGCCTCGACCGCCGGTAAAGCGATGGCGCAGCGCCAAAGCCGCGTGGGGGCGCAGACTCAGCTCACCACCCTGATCGCCGTGGCAGTCGTCGCGCTGGCGATCTGGCTGCCGCGCGCCTTTCAACTCGACCACTTTGTGACGATTGACGAGAGCAAGTGGTTGGTGCGCGCCGGGAACTTCTACCAAGCGGTAGACAGCAGAACCTATGAGAACACCTTCCAGCACGGCCATCCGGGCGTAACGATCATGTATGCAGGGCTGGCGGGCTATCTGTGGCGCTTCCCCGACTATATTGAGAAGGTCGGCAGCCAGCAGCTTTGGAGCGACGAGTTCGCCCAGGCGTTGGAGTCCAACGGTCATCAGCCGATCGATATGCTGGCCGCGGGCCGCACCTTTATCGTCCTCTTCAATGTCATTGCCCTGTTGGTCGCCTTTGTCTATGCCATCAACCTGCTGGGCTTTTTGCCCGCCCTGCTCGGCTTTTTGCTGATCGCCTTTGACCCCTTCCAGACCGCGCTTTCGCGCTTTTTGCATCCCGACAGCCTGCTCAGTCCCTTTATGCTGCTGGCGGCGTTTGCATTGATGCACTATCTTTTTGCCGGGCGGCGGCTGCGCGACCTGATCGTCGCCGGCGCGGTCACCGGGCTGGCGATGTTGACCAAGACCCCGGCGATCTTCCTGCTCCCGCTGGCCGGGCTGTTCTGTCTGATCGAACTGGCCGGCCAGATCACGTCACGCCCAGGCTGGCGCTGGCAGGAGTTTTTACGCTGGGCCTCTGTGAGCCGCGTCCTGCGCACGCTGCTGATCTGGGGTGGGGTGGCGGCGCTGGTCTTTGTGACCTTGTGGCCCGCCATGTGGGTCGCGCCCTGGCAGACCATCAACCAGGTCTTTGGCATCTCCGCCTTCTATGCGACCTCCGGCCACGGCAGCCCGGTCTTTTTCAACGGCACGATCTACAACGGCAACCCCGGCGCCGGCTTCTACCCGATCAACTTCCTGTGGCGCACCACGCCGGTGGTCATGCTGGGCATCCTCTTATTGATCCCCGGCTTCTGGCTGACGCGGCGCATCCAAGATCGCCGCGTGCGTCTCACGGCGCTGGGCATCGCTTCGATGGCCTTTTTCTTTATGGTCTTTATGAGCCTGGGCGCCAAGAAGTTCGACCGCTATCTGCTGCCGGTCTTTATGCCCATGGACCTCTTGGCCGCGCTGGGGCTGGCGATGGTGGCGCAGCGGCTCTTCCAGGTGCGCAGCCTGGCGTGGATGCGCGGCCTCACGGTTGCGCTGCTGGCCGTGGCGGTGGGGGTGCAGGCATGGCAGTCGCTGCCGCTCTTCCCCTATTATATGGACTATTACAACCCGGCGATGGGCGGGCCGGCCAAGGCCCCGGATGTGATGTTCATCGGCTGGGGCGAAGGGCTGGACGAGGCGGCGCGCTACTTGAACGACACGGTCGACGTAAAGACGAACACCGTCGCTTCGTGGTATGAGCGCGGGCCGTTCAGCTATTTCTACAAGGGCCTCTCCACACCCGACGAGCGCATTTGGGAAGCCGACTACTCGGTGCTCTACCGGCATCAGTGGCAGCGCGAACTGCCGATGCGGCGCATGTTGTCCCACTTCGACCAGTTGACGCCCGAAAAGAGCATCTGGCTCAACGATATGGAATATGTGCGCGTCTATAATATGCAGGAGGCCCCACCCGCCGACTACATGGTCGAGTGGAACGATGCCCTGCGCCTCGTCTTTTATGAGAACGACTCCGGCTCGGTCTATCCGGGGATGTGGTATGACGTCAACCTGTTCTTCCTCAAGACTGCGCCGGTGGATGTGAACTACAACATGCTGATGCGCGTGGTCAACCCCGCCGGGGATGAGCTGATCAAGGTCGACGAATGGCCCAAGGGCTGGCCGACGACGCAGCTTCAGGTGGGCCAGGTCTTGACCGATGTGCGCCACGGCCTCTTTATCTCCGAGGTGACGCCGGTGGGTCCCTATCGCATCGAGGTGAGCTTTTATGACCCGGCGACCTTCGACCGGTTGCCCGCCAAGTCGGTGCGCACCGGCCAGCCGGTGGCCGACCCGTATGTGCTAGACTATATGGTGGTGGGCGATTGGCCGCCTGCCCCGGCGGGTCGTATCAGCCCCGCGGTCAACCTGGGCGACCAGGTGGAACTCTACGGCGCAGACCTGGTTCAGGCCGGCGGCACGACGCGCAAGCTGGACGACGTGGCCGTTGCGCCGGGGGAGAGCCTCACGCTGCGGCTCAACTGGAAGGCACTAGACTTTATCCATCAGGACTACACCGTCTTTGTGCATCTGGTGGGGCCGGACGGCCAGCCGATTGCGCAGGGCGACAGCCCACCCATGCACGGCTTTATTCCGACCTCCTATTGGCCGCCGCATCAAAAGATCGCGGACGACCATGCGCTGGCGATCCCGGCGGATGCCGCGCCCGGCGAGTATCGTCTGCTGGTCGGTTGGTATGACCTGGAGAGCCTGCAACGGCTGCCCATGACGCAGGGGCAAAAAGCGATTGGCGACGCCTATCAGGTCGCGACCGTGACCGTACAGGCGGACGCTCGTTAGCCGCACCGCGTGAGATGAAGCGGCTTGCCCTGGCGTGCAGGGCAAGCCGCCCCTGCCCCTGAAATCGGGCTGCTGTTCTCCGTTTGGTTTTGCGCCCAGCTGCGCGTTGGATTGCGCGCCAGCCCCACGACGATCGACCCCCCAGCCGGTCCCTCGCCTATTGCTGTTTCGGAGGCTGTGGAAGCGCTGCTAGGATTTTCCCATGCTTCCCCTTGCGCGC
>QEUY01000371.1 GCA_003577365.1 Chloroflexota bacterium
CAATGCCTGCACCCGGTGGGCCACTGGTACGAAGTCCCTAATATGCTGCGCAATGGGCTGTTGGCCCGTCTGCTGGCCGAGCGCCCGCAGCTACGCTATCTGATGGTACACAACGTCGATACGTTGGGCGCTGATGTCGACCCGGTGGTGCTGGGGC
The DNA here is from genome assembly GCA_003577365.1 of Chloroflexota bacterium. Classification (GTDB taxonomy): domain Bacteria; phylum Chloroflexota; class Anaerolineae; order Caldilineales; family Caldilineaceae; genus QEUY01. The sequence goes on from QEUY01000371.1 coordinate 158, forward strand.
AGCACATCCAAAGCGGCGCGGCCTGGACCAGCGAGGTGATCGCGCGGCGCATCGACGACCGCGGCGGGGGCCTGGCGCGCGTAGACGGCCATGTGCGGCTGGTCGAAGGCTTGGCGCTGCCGCGCGAGGAGATCGAGTTCCGCCTGGCCTATTACAACACCGGCACCAGTTGGCTGGAGATCGACCGGCTGCTGGCGATCTTCGGTTTGGGCCGCGGCGATCTTGCCAACGCCGAGAAGGTGGCGCAGGCGGTGCGCGGGCTGGCGGCGCGCATGCCCACCTATATCACGCTCAAAGATGTCAAAAAACGTTGGGGCAAGGGGCAGGAGGACATCTATCCTGTGGCGCAGTTTGAAAAGCTGTGGGGCGATATGACCGCGCTGCCCGAACTGGCCTGCCAGTTTGTGGTGGCGCCGCGACCCCGCGGCCAGCAACTCAAGGAGGTCGCACAACTGGACGGCTGGCTGCGCGACGGCTCCGCAGCCTATGTGGAACAGCTCTGTTTGTGGCAGTAGAGGCAGAAGGGTTCACCGCAAAGCCGCAAAGCACGCAAAGAAAAAGGGGATAGGGAGTAGGGACACGGTATATCGTGTCCCTACAGCCCACTGCCTCTGGCCTTTGCGGTTGACTCTCTGACGGAGGATTGATGGCGCAGGAGATCGGCGCATGGTTTGCGCGCCAGAGCATCGAACTGGTGAACCGGGAACGCAGCCGCCGGCGGCTGCCCCTGCTGGCCGAGGAGCGCACGCTCGACCAGGTCGCCCAAGGTCACTGTGTCGATATGGTGATGCGCGGCTACTATGACCATCTCAGCCCGCTGGGGACGGATGTGGCGGGGCGCGTCGCCGCGGCTGGCTACCTGGCGATCATGACCGCCGAAAACATCGCGCGCGGCCAGGCAACCCCGGTCGAGGTCGTCGCCGGGTGGATGGGCAGCCCCGGCCATCGCGCCAACCTCCTGCACCCCGACCTGCGCGCCATCGGCGCGGGCTATGCCTACACCCCGCGTGATGTCTATCACCACTACTGGACCCATGTCTTTGCCACGCCCGACCCTTCGGTGGGCCGCGACCGCAGCCGCTTGGTCAACCAGGCGCGGCGCAGCGCGGGCCGCACCGCCTTGACGCGATCCGCCGCGCTCGACGTACTGGCGCGCACCCACTTGACCGCGCTGGCGCGCGGGGGGAGCGTGGCCTTTCGCACGCGGGCGCGCGCCGCGCTGGAGGCAGCCAGCCAGGCGGCGGCGACGCAGCGGGGGCGCGCCGCGGCCCAGGCGGCGGCGGGCAGCGCCACCCCCGAAGCGGTCGCGAATGAATGGCTGGACGGCCAGGGGCGCAGCCAATTGCTTGATCCGGTGTATACTGAGGTTGGGGTCGCCTATCACTTCGCCCCGCGCGACGAGTTCCGCCACTACTGGCTGCTGCTGCTGGCCGGGCCGCGCGGCTGAACGCCGATCAAACCGGCGGCTTTCCCACCGCCGTTCGCCTATCAGGCTAGAAAACGAGGTTCACGATGCACTATCGCCCCCACTCCGAACGATATGAGAGCATGATCTACCGCCGCTGTGGGCGCAGCGGGCTGCTGCTGCCTGCGCTCTCGCTGGGGCTGTGGCACAATTTCGGCGGCGTGGATACCCATGCCAACAGCCGCGCTATGGTGCTGCGCGCCTTTGACCTGGGCATCACCCATTTTGATCTCGCCAACAACTATGGCCCGCCGCCCGGCTCCGCCGAGGAGACCTTTGGCCGCATTCTGCGCGACGACCTGGCGGGCTATCGCGACGAGCTGATCATCTCGTCCAAGGCGGGCTATCGCATGTGGCCCGGCCCTTATGGCGAATGGGGGTCGCGCAAATATCTGCTCGCCAGCCTGGACCAAAGCCTGAAGCGCATGGGGCTGGACTATGTAGATATCTTCTACAGCCACCGCCCGGACCCCGATACGCCGCTGGAGGAGACCATGATGGCGCTCGACCAGGCGGTGCGTTCGGGCCGGGCGCTCTATGCCGGCATCTCCAACTATCAACCGGAACAGACACGCCAGGCCGCGGCCATCCTGCGCGATCTGGGCACGCCCTGTCTGATCCACCAGCCCTCCTATAACATGTTCAATCGCTGGATCGAAGGTGGGCTTTTGGATGTTTTGAGCGACGAGGGAATCGGCTGTATCGCTTTCTCGCCGCTGGCGCAGGGGCAGTTGACCAGCCGCTATCTCCACGGCATCCCGGAGGATTCCCGCGCGGCCAAGCCGCATGGCGCGCTCAGGCCCACGACCCTGACCGAAGAGCGTCTGGCGAAGATTCGCGCGCTCGACGCCATTGCCCAAGCGCGCGGCCAAACCCTGGCGCAGATGGCGACCGTCTGGGTGCTGCGCCATCCGGGCATGACCTCGGCGCTGATTGGGGCCAGCCGTGTGGAGCAGATTGAAGAAAATGTGGCGGCGCTGACCAAGCTGGAGTTCGCCCCAGAGGAGCTGGACGCCGTCGAGGCGGTGCTGACGGGATAAGAGAGAATTCACCGCAAAGTCGCAAAGGACGCAAAGGCCAGAAAAAGACTAGAAGAAAGATCAAAGCGGGCGTTAGCCGCCTGTCAACCGGGCAGTGACGATGCGCGAGGCGGCCACCAAGAGGGGGGTCAGCGCCGAGAGCAGCAGCGTGCGTAGCATCTCGACGGTATAGGGCCAGGTCGGCACGAGTTTCAAGCGTTGCTCCAAGGCCAAGAGCGCCTGAATCTCGTCGGATAGCGTCTGAGTTTCTGCTCCATGCGTGGACAGCTCTTCCCACTGGCGAAACAGCCGCCCGCCCGCCTGCTGCACCAAGAGCAGCTTTTGGGCTTTGACGCGTGCCAGGGTGCGGTGCGTGGGCCATATGATCAAGAAGAAGACCGACACCGTGGCGGCGCTGAGCACCAGGTAGAGCGCCAGGTTTTGCCAGTGAAGGAACTGGTGTAGATACTCGCGCTCATAGTTCAGTATGATGCTCAACGTCGTGCCGCCGATCAGGATCAGCGACCCTACCAATCCTTGCCGGCCTACTGTCTCAAATGGCGTCAGGTTGAAGAGATCCACATCTACAATGTGGCGCTGCACAGTCGCAGTCAGCCGCGCGCTCTGCATGGCGTTATAGATCGACCATAGGGTTATGCCGAAGGTGAACAGATAGGCCAGCCAGAGATAGATCCACATCGGCGATAGGCGGAGCAGCCCGTTCACCACTTCCGATTGGGCGCCGAGCAAATTGATCCCGCCTACGACGCCAAGTGCAAAGGCCCCCCAGGCCGCCCAGCTTGTGCGCCGCCCGGCACGCTCCACAAGCGCCTGGTAGCTTGCTGTATCCAGCGAAGCCAGCGGGCGCAACTCGTCGATCACCTGCTGCTCTGCGCGCCAGACCCAGGGCATGGCGGCGATGATATAGCCTGTGATAACCGCGGGAAGCAGAAACGGACGCCAGTAGCGTTGGGCCTCTTGCCAGTCTTGGCGTCCCGTCTGGTAAGCTAGTACAAAGGGGAGGACAGAGAAAACGAGCAGCAAACTGGCATTGAGCCACCCTGGGAGACGGACGATGTGCAGGATCAACCATTCAAAGAAGGTGTCTTGCGGCTGTAGGTTGAACTCGCGTCGGTCAGAAGCTCTCATGCTGAGCGTTGCGCCTACGCTGGTTAGAGTTAGGTACGGCCTTTAGGATGGGTTTGCCGGATGGCGCGCAACCGGTTGCGTCGCTCCCAGTATCGCACTACCGGGTTCTCGACGCAACCAATCTGACGCGTGATAGGTTCGCGCAGCGGCGGCCAGGGGGCCGCCGTACGCTGTCTAGGCGGGGACTTTGTCGCCGTTGACGGGCAGCGCCCGCTTGGCGGCGGCGCGGTCGTCGATGTCGCCTGCGTAGCTGAGCGCCTCACGGTTGCGCTCGCCGGTGCGGATGCGGATCACTTCCTGGATGGGGTAGACGAAGATCAGCCCGTCGCCGGTCTCGCCGGTGCGCGCCGCCCGGCAGATTGTCTCGATGGTCTTGTCGACGTTGTGGTCGCTGAGCACGATGTTGAGCTGTAGTTTGGGCAGCAGATCGACCTGGTAGACGCCCGTGCGCCCGGCCAGCTTGATGCCGCCCTGCCGCCCGTGGCCGCGCACCTCAAAGACGTTCATGCCGACGATGCCCAGTTCGTGCAGTGCCTGTTTGACGTCGTTGAGCTTTTCCTCGCGAATGATGGCTTCGATCTTGGTGGTCATGGGTCTTTCCTCCCCTTGAAAATGTCCCCTTAGGCGTAAGCGCGTTCGCCGTGTTCGCTGATGTCCAGACCGACCTCTTCGGCCTGCGCCGAGACGCTCAACCCAAAGAGTGCATCCAACGCTTTGGCGAGCAGATAGGTGGCGACAAAGGCAAAGAGGGCCGCGCCCACGGTGGCGATCAACTGTACCACGAACTGGTTCGGATTGCCGTAGAAGAGCCCGTCGAAGCCGGCCTCGTTGACGCCGGTGGTGGCGAAGAGGCCGGTCGCCAGCGCGCCCCACGCGCCCGCCATGCCGTGACAGGCCCAGACATCCAATGATTCGTCCAGACGGCGGCTGTGGATAAACTGGATGCAGTAGTAGCTGATGGGGGCGGCGGCCGCGCCGATCAGCAGCGCAGACAGCGGCGTGACAAAGCCCGCGGCGGGCGTGACGGCCACCAGCCCGACGACCGCGCCGGTCACAATGCCGAGGACGCTCGGCTTGTTGTCGCGCCAGGCCAACAACATCCAGACAGTGGCGGCGGCGGCGGCGGCGGTGTTGGTGTTGACGACCGCGGCCGCCGCCAGCCCATTGGCCGCCAGCGCGCTGCCGCCGTTAAAGCCAAACCAGCCCACCCAGAGCAGCCCCGCGCCCAGCACCGTCAAGGGGATGTTGTGCGGCTCGATGGGGATGCGGCCATAGCCGCGCCGCGGGCGGATGGCAAAGGCGAAGGCCAGGGCCGAGAAGCCGGCGGCGATATGCACCACCGTGCCGCCCGCAAAGTCGAGCGCACCCAGTTCGCGCAGCATCCCGCCGACGCCCCAGACCGTGTGGGCCAAGGGGTCATAGACCAGCGTCGCCCACAACAGCGCAAAGAGGAGATAGACCTTGAAGCTGACCCGCTCCACAAACGCGCCGGTGATCAACGCCGGGGTGATGACGGCAAAGGTCCCCTGGAAGGCCATAAAAGCCAGCGCCGGAATCGTGGCCGAATAGTCGGCGTTGGGTTCCAGGCCGATCCCCTTGAGGCCCAGGAAATCCAGCCTGCCGATCAACCCGCCCAGACTTGGCCCAAAGGCCAGCGTGTAGCCGATCAGCACCCACTGGATGGCGATGATCCCCATGGTGATAAAGCTGAGATTGAGCGTGGAGAGAATGTTTTTGCGGCGCACCATGCCGCCATAGAAGAACCCCAGGGCCGGGGTCATCATCGTCACCAGCGCGGTGGCGATCAACACCCAGGCAGTATCTCCGGCATTGATTGTGCTTTCCATGGCTCCTTGTCCTGTTGCTGGTTCTGTGGCCGTGGCGATGGGCGCACAGATCGGTTATCTGACGAGCGGAGGATGGCCCGATTGTAGCAGGCCGCGCCGTATCGATCATTGTGCGATCTGCACAAAATATGGAAACGCCCTATGGTGCGATTTTGTGAGGGAAGGAGGCAGGGAAAGCCCGGCGACAGGGTATGCCCGTCGACGCCCGTCCGGCGCTAAAGACGCCGGACTAAAAAAACGACGCCCGCTCAAGCGGGCTTTGGCATAGGTGCGATTTTCAGGGCCACTGGTGGCGCGCCAGACGCCAGAGATCGGTCCCTGGCGTCTGGCGTGAGGGCGAAGCCTAGGCCGCCTGGGCGACGCGCTCGCCGCGCATCACTCGGTCGAGCATCACGCTCATCTGGCCCAGGGCAAACGAACGGCTGCGGTTGTTCCAGCCGCTGTCATTGCTCATCATCGGCACATGGTCGTCGAGCAGGA
>QEUY01000372.1 GCA_003577365.1 Chloroflexota bacterium
CGCGACCGTCGAGCTGGTCAATACCAGCCCCTCGCAGGCCCGCGAGCTGCTGATCCAGGCCGGGGCCTTTGGCGAGCACACCATCACGCGCGCCGAGATCGTGAGCGGCGCAGCCGGCGACACCGCGCCACAGGCCGTCGAGGTCCAGAACCGCCATCTTCAAGTGGCGCTGCCGGCGGGCCGCTCCGTGGTGCTGCGGCTGACTATGGACCGCTACAGCAACACGCCCAGCTATACGCAGCCGGTCTAAGCAGCCGGTTTCAGTCGTGAGCAGGTCATCTCGTTCACCAGTTCAACCGATCAAAACCATGCAAACCTTAGCGCACACAGTCAACCAGTTTCAAGGCGTCGTCGTCGACCCGGAGCAGTTGCCCGCAGACCCCGACGAGTTTGCGGCGCGCCTGGCCCATTCGCTGCAAGCCTGGGCGGATGCGGGCTATCTCGTCGTCTGGATGGATGTGCCCACGCTACGGGCGCGGCTGATCCCGGTCGCGGTGGAGGCCGGCTTTGGCTTCCACCACACCGACGACGCGGCGTTGACCCTGACCTACCGGCTCCAGCCCAACGCGCTGATCCCCACCTTTGCGACCCACTACATCGGCGCGGGCGGTGTGGTGATCAACGCCCGGCAGGAGCTGCTGGTGGTCAGCGAGCGCCACCGCCGTGACCGCAGCCGCCCCTATTACAAGCTCCCCGGCGGCGCGCTGCACCCCGGCGAGCACCTGGCCCAAGCCGTCATCCGTGAGGTGTATGAAGAGACCGGCGTGCGTGCCAAGTTCGAATCGCTGGTCTGTTTTCGCCACTGGCACGGCTACCGCTACGGCAAGTCCGACATCTACTTTATCTGCCGGCTCTCGCCGCTCAGCGAAGAGATTGCCATCCAGATCGACGAGATCGATGAGTCGATCTGGATGCCTGTGCAGCGCTATCTAGAAAGCGAGTATGTGAGCGTCTTTAACAAACAGATCGTGCGCGCCGCGCTCGAAAGCCCTGGCATCGTGCCGGCCTGGATCGACGGCTACGCCGACGCCAGCCGCTATGAGTTTTTTATGCCCAACGGCAACGGGGCGAGCAGTTAGCGCCGCCCCTGCGCCACACCCGCAACAAACTCAGCAATAAAACCTGCAACCAATTTGTGCAAGGAGCTATGATGTCGAAGCCCGTTACCATTCAGGATGTTCAGGTCATCCTGACGCAGCCCCAAGGCTCGCGGCTGGTCATCGTCAAGGTGATCACCTCGGAGCCGGGTCTCTACGGCCTGGGGTGCGCGACCTTTACACAACGCTTCCATGCCGTCGTGGCCGCGATCGAGAAGCATCTCAAGCCTTTCGTCATCGGTCGTGATGTCAGCCGCATCGAAGAGATCTACCGCATGGCGACCGTCCACAGCTATTGGCGCAATGGGCCGGTGCTCAACAACGCCATCTCCGGCATCGACCAAGCCTTGTGGGACATCAAGGGCAAGATGGCGAACATGCCGGTCTATCAACTGCTGGGCGGCAAATGCCGCGAGGCCGCAGCCGTCTATGTCCATGCCGACGGCCGCGACCCCCAAGAGGTGACCGACAACGTCCGCCGCTACCAAGAGCAGGGCTACCGCTATATCCGCATCCAGATGGGTGGCTATGGCGGCAAGGGCGACACCTTTGTCAAGACGGAGAACGCGCCCGAGGGCCACTACTATGACCCGCGCGCCTATGTGCGCAACATGGTCAAGATGATCGAGACGGTGCGCGCCAATGTGGGGCCGGAAGTGGAGCTGCTGCACGATATTCACGAACGCTTGCAGCCGATCGACGCCGTGGCCTTCGCCAAGGCGGTCGAACCCTACAACCTCTTCTTCTTGGAAGACCCGCTGGCCCCCGAAGACATCGAATGGTTCGAGCGCATCCGCGAACAATGCGCTACGCCGCTCGCCATGGGCGAACTGTTCAACAACCCGCGCGAATGGCAGCCGTTGATCGCCAACAAGCTGATCGACTTTATCCGTATGCACGTCAGCCAGATGGGCGGGATCACCCCGGCGCGCGCCGTGGCGCTCTTCGCCCAGATGTACGCCGTGCGCACGGCCTGGCACGGGCCGGGCGACACCTCGCCGGTGGGCCATGCCGCCAACCTACACCTCGACCTCTGGTCGCCCAACTTTGGCATCCAGGAATGGTGCCGTTTCAACGAACTGGTCTACGAGATCTTCCCCGGCCTGCCCGAAGTCCGCAACGGCTATATGTACCCCAACGACAAACCGGGGCTGGGCATTGACATCGACGAAACGCTGGCGGCGAAGTACCCCTGCCAGGACCAGGTCGAGTTCTGGACGCAGACGCGCTGGCCCGACGGCAGCCCAGCGCGGCCGTAAGAGGCGAGTAGGGAGTGGGCAGTAGGGAGTAGGAGAAGAAGCGATAGCCAGTAGTGGCGCTGTGCGCCACTACGGGCTACTTTGTATCTCTGGCCTTTGCGTTCTTTGCGCCCTTTGCGGTTTATCCTAATCCGGCACCAGCGCCACGCGAAAGCCGCAGGTGAGCCGTCCGATGGCTGCCGCTGTGCTGCGGAAGGCGCAGCGGCAGGAGTCCGCCGGCGAGTAATAGGCCCCGCCGCGGATCACCACAGGCGTCTCGGCGCTGGGGGGCGGCTGCCCGTCCAGGTCATAGGGTGAACCGGGTGTATAGACTGTGCGCGTCCACTCCATCATGTTGCCTGCCATGTCCAGCACCCCATAGGGGCTGGCCCCGTGGGGAAACGAGCCGGTCGCCGTGGGGCTGTGCAGCATCTGCCCCGACCAATTGAGCCGGTCGGGCGCAAAGTCATTGCCCCACGGATAGACCCGGCCATCGGGGCCACGTGCCGCCTTTTCCCATTGCACCTCACTGGGCAAGTCCAAATGATACCCCGCGGGGACTGTGCCGGCGGCGCGGCGGCGCGCATCCAGCCAGCGCATAAAGGCGCGCGCCTCGAACCAGTTGACGCCCTGCGCAGGGTGATTGGGCAGGTCAAAGGGCCAGTGCATGGCATGCGGCGTGCGCGTCCAGACCGAACGAAAGAGCAGATGCCCATTGGGGGCCGGGGATGGCTCGGCGCGCAGCACCTCGCCCGCACGCCACAGCCCCAAGGCGCGCGCCTCCAGCCAAAAGAACGGGTCCTCATAGCCCTCCTGCATAAACTGGGCATACTGGGCGTTGGTCACCAGATAGCGCCCGATCCAAAAGGCCGGCAGATGGACGGTTTGCCGCGGCAGGTCCGCCACATCCGGCTCCCCTGCGCCCGGCTGGTCACCGCCCAAGGTGAAGGCCCCGGCAGGGATCTCGACCAGATCAAGCGCATCGACATCGCGCAGGGCGGGGCGCGGGTCACCCAGTTGGCCCAATAGACGCCCGCTGTAGACGCGTACACGCAGCTCGGTCTGCGGTTCTTGAACAGCCTGGAGCAGACGGTCGCGGAGGGTGGCAGTGGCCGGGGCCAGTTCGGGCAGATCGACAGCCGCCGCCTGTAGTTCCGCCATAATCACCACCAGGTGGTTGGGCAGCGCATGGGCGGCGCGCACCGAAGGCAGCAAGAGCGTCGCCAGCAGCGCCCCAGCCGCGCGCTCGGGATAGGCGCGGGCATGCGCAACCAAGAGACGCAGCACATGCAGCCATTCAGGCTGCTCCACTTTGCCCGTCTGCAGATGATGGACCTCGAGCGCGTCTTGGCTTTCTTCTTCAAAGCGCGCCAGCAGATAGGACGCAACCAAATACGCTTGAAAGGCTTGATGCAAAAAACCGATCTGCGGGACACCGGCCATGTCTTTGCGGCCCGCGCCTTTGCCGGGCGTCTCCTCGCCCGTCTGGTCGCCGGCGCTCTCGATGCACAGCAGATTATCCCAGGCCGTCAACTCCCAGAGCACACCGCCATAGCTGCCGCCCCAACTGTCGAACCAGGTCGCCTTGAGCCGGTCAGCAGCGGGTAGCTGGGCGATGAACTGCTCGATCTCGGCGACCGGCAGTTGGTTGTGCCAGGTCCCGGCATGGGTCGCCAGCCGCCAGGCGATATTCTGCAGCAAGCGCAGTTTGGCATGCACGCGCGTCTCCGGCAGTTGCAGGTTGTGGACCCGCCAGCGCCCTTCCAACACCAAGCGCAACAGCCGGTTATATAGCTCCATCTTGTCTGCGGTGGCGATCTGCCCCAGCTCGGCCAGGATCGCCAACATCGTCAACATGAGCGGGGTCGCGGCCAGATGCGCCAGCTCGGGCGAATCGCGCAGCACCGCGCGCAGCGACCATTCAAGATCGCGGCGGCCAAAGAACCAGCTCCGCACAAAACGCTGCACCTGGACTGTCGCCAGCGGCTGCACTTCGACCACCGCCTCGGCGAGCAGCGCGGCCGCGGCTTGTTCATAGCCCGCTTCTGGCCGGCTGGTCAGGACGATGCGCGCGGCGGGCAAGCTGCGCAGGTGGGTCAGGGCCAACGTCAGGCGCATCGACAGCGCGCCGTCCACCTCATCCCAGCCATCTAGGAGCAGGAGCAGCGGGTAGGTCGGTTGGGTGAGGAGCGCGGCCAACAGCCGCTGCGCCGACCCGGCCACCAGCGCGGGGACTTGCAGCGCGGCCGCGCGCGCCGTGGCCTCCAAAGTATCGGCGGGGCGCGGATGTCCCGGCAGCAGCGGGGCCAGGTCGGCCAAACGCACAAGGAGCGGCACTTCGGCGCGGGGATGAAGCGGCCAGGCCGACAGGGCATTTTGCGCGGCGCTCACCGCTTCCTGGCGCAGCAGGTGGGTCTTACCGATGCCGCCGTGGCCGATCACCACCGCGCGCGCCAAGCGCGGCGCAGCCTGCGTCCAAGGCAGCGGGCGCATCTCCATAAAGAGATCGGCCAGTTGAGGCGCGAGCGGGGTCACGGCGCGCACATAGGTCTGCTGCGCGATGCGGTCGAGGGTAAAGGGGACCTGCGGCGGATAATAGGCAGGCAGCCGGGCCAT
>QEUY01000373.1 GCA_003577365.1 Chloroflexota bacterium
CCAACCCTTCAGCGCCGTCGTGCGCGAGGCGCACCGCCTGGGCTACACCGAGCCGGACCCGCGCGACGACCTGGGCGGCGTGGATGTCGCCCGCAAGGCCTTGATCCTGGCACGCGGGCTGGGCTGGCAACTGGAGATGGACGACGTCGCCGTCCAAGGACTCTACCCGCCGGAGATGGACGAGCTTTCGGTGGATGCGTTCTTGGAGGCCATGCCCAGCCTGGATGACTCCTTCCGCGAGCAGGTGCAGAGCGCAGCCGCCGCAGGTAAAGTCCTGCGCTATGCCGCCCAGGTGGCCGATGGCGCGTGCCGCGTGGGTCCGACCCTGGTGGATGCCGGCAGCCCCCTGGGGCGGCTATCGGGGACCGATAACTTGGTGGAGTTTACCACCCACTGGTATAGCCCAAACCCTCTGGTGATCCAGGGGCGCGGAGCCGGCGTGGACGCAACCGCCGCCGGCGTGCTCAGCGACATCATCGAATTGGCCTATACGGCGTGATGGGCAAGGACCGCCGCAGGGGCAACCCGGGTCCGGCCTGCGCCGGTGACATTCCTCTATGGAGATAGATCATGGCAAGCTCTGGGGCTGTTTCTAAGATCAAAGTTGGCGTCTTGGGCGCGACCGGTGCGGTCGGCCAACGCTTTGTGCAGATGTTGCAGGGCCATCCCTGGTTTGAGATCACGGCGCTGTGCGCGTCGGAGCGCAGCGCCGGCAAACGCTATGCCGACGCCTGTAACTGGAATCTGCGCGGCGACATGCCCGCGCATCTGCGCGATGTGATCTTGCAGGAGTGCGAGCCGGGCATCGACGCGCAGATCGTCTTTAGCGCCCTGCCCGCCAGCACCGCGGGCGAGGTCGAGGCAGCCTTTGCCGCCGCGGGCTATGGGGTGTGCAGCAATGCGCGCAACCATCGCTATGACGACGACGTGCCGCTGCTGATCCCGGAGGTCAACCCCGAACACCTGGCGCTGATCGACATCCAGCGGCGCCAACGCGGCTGGGCGGGGTTCATCGCCACCAACCCCAACTGCAGCACGACCCATCTGGTCAGCGCGCTGCACCCGCTGCACGTGCGCTTTGGGGTGAAGAAGCTGTTTGTGGTCACCATGCAGGCCATCAGCGGCGCCGGCTATCCCGGCGTCAGCAGCATGGACATTCTCGACAACGTGGTTCCCTACATCGGTGGGGAAGAGGAAAAGATGGAGCAGAAAGAGCCGCAGAAGCTCCTGGGCGTCTTCGACGGGCAGCAGGTGCGCTACGCCGACTTCGTGGTGAGCGCACACTGTAACCGGGTTCCAGTTCGGAATGGACATTTGGAGGCGGTCAGCGTAGAATTTGAGGAGCGGCCCAGCGAGGCGGCGATCGTGCAGGCGTGGCAGGAGTACCGGCCTTTGGCCCAACAGCTCAACCTGCCCAGCGCGCCGCAGCCGGCGATCCTGTACAATGCCGCACAGGATCGGCCCCAGCCGCGCTTGGACCGTTTGGCCGGGTCTGTCCCCGGCATGGCAACGGTCGTGGGGCGGCTTCGCCCCGACCCGTTGCTGCATCACAAGTTTATGGTCTTGGGGCACAACACCATCCGCGGCGCTGCGGGTGGCAGTCTGCTAAACGCCGAGCTCATCGTTGCGCAAGGCTATCTGGGGCCGGAAGCCGCAGCCCTTGCCCAATCGCTGGAGGTGGCGTGATTTTCTGCTCTTGTTGGAGCGATTAGGGGGCTAACGTGACAAACGTTTCGACCACAGATGTGCTGTCCGCCGAGCGCGTGCAGACCGTATTGAAGAACTTTGGACGGGCCAGCCTGGCCGACTATTTCGGCGATCTGGTGATCTATCGCAATCTGGAGCCGCTGGATCGCCGTCTGCCCGGCCTCAAGGCCGCCGGCTATCGGATGGACATCAACACGGATCGGATCCCGCGCAAGCAGGACCCCGACTATGCCAAGGCGGCAGTGTGGTTCGCCAAACAGGCCCAAAAGCTGCGCAAAAACAGCACGCCCTTGAGCGAACTCCTCTTTGTGGGCGACACGCTCTATAACGACGGCCAGGCCTACAGCCATATGCGCCAGGTGGCGGAATGGGCCGGGGCCTGCTTCATCGGCTCCGAAAAGCTCGACGAGCCGTTTGTCAGCGATGTAGACGAGGACGAGAACGTCTTCTGCACCAACCGCTGGGCCGCGCTGGCCGACTGGGCCGCCTGGATGCGCGGGCGGGGTCTGCATCTGGACGCACGCACCGCGGTCATCGTGGACATCGACAAGACGCTGTTGGGGGCCAAGGGCCGCAACGACCAGGTGATCAACCAGGCGCGGCTCGAAGGTATCTTCCGCACGATGGACTCTGTGCTGGGCGACAACTTCAACCGCGCCGACTTCGAGCGCCAGTATGCCGAGCTGAACCGCTCGCGCTATCACTTCCTGACCGAGGACAACCAAGACTATCTCGCCTATATCTGTCTGGTGCTCAACGCCGGGCTGATCGACTATGCCGAGATCTTGCAGGAGGTGGGAAACGGCAGCCTGGAAAACTTCGAACAGTTCCTGCGCTGGGTCAACACACGCATGATGAGCGGCCCGCTCAACAGCGAAAGCCTGCGCCAAGTGCATGAAGCGGTGGTCTGCGCCGTGCAGATGGGCGACCCGACCCCCTTCAAACGCTTCCGCCGCCAGGAATTTATCACCACTGTGGAGCGTATGGGCAACCTGCCCGACAGCACGCCGGTCGAAACGCTGCTGGCCCAGGAGATCACGCTGACCAACGAGGTCTGCGAGTTGAGCGAATGGCTGCAGGCGCGCGGCTGTCTGCTGCTCTGTCTGAGTGACAAGCCCGACGAGGCATCCACGCCCGACCCGCGCGTGTCGGCAGAACTGCCGCCGGTGCACAAAGCCTCCACGCACCGCGTGGGGATCAGCATCGCCGAGCAGTTGAAGGCTGTCGAGTAAACGGGCGAATAGACGAGCGAACAAGCGCAGGCCCATCCACGCCAAAGCACAGCTTTGCTTACGGAATGCCGGCGGCAAAACGGATAGACTAGAGGCGAACAGCGCCGCTCTCACCGGCGGCGCTCTCAACAGCGCCGCTCTCACCTAGGTGCGGGCGGCGTCTGGTTTCTTTAGATGTCGCCCGCACAGCGCGGCGGCCTTAAGGTAAGTAGGAAGAAAACCCATGGCAGACAATCGGACACCTCCCCCGCGCGATAGACGTCCTGGCGGCCCGCAAGATCCGCGCAACAGCGGCGGCTTTCTGGGGCGCAGTTGGTTTTGGCTGGTCCTGGCCATCATGGTGCTTTTTGGCTCGCGCTTTCTGTTCAGCCCGCGCGCCGACACCTCCAACATGATCGGGCTGAACGAAGTGGCGCAGTATGTCGAGGCCGGGCAGGTCGAGCGCATTGTCGTCCAGGGCGATCTGATCACCCTGGAATTGACCGGCAACAAGGAGCAGCGCAGCCGCAAGGAAAATGATCAAAGCCTGCTGCAGACGCTACAGGCCCTGGGCGTCAGCCCTGAAAAGCTGGCGACGCTGCCCATCGACGTGGAGAGCGTGCCCAACAACGCCGCTATCTTCAACTGGCTGATCATGCTGCTGCCGATGATCCTGATCTTCGCCTTCTTCGTCTTTATCATGCGCCAGGCGGGCAGCGGCGGGCAGAACCGCGCCATGCAGTTTGGCCGCAGCCGGGCGCGCAAGCTGGACAACGCCGACCGGCCCACGGTCACCTTTGCCGATGTGGCCGGGGCGGACGAAGCCAAACAGGAGCTGCAAGAGGTAGTCGAGTTCCTCAAGGAGCCGCAGAAGTTTGCGGCGCTGGGCGCACGCATCCCCAAGGGCGTGCTGATGGTCGGCGCGCCCGGCACGGGCAAGACGCTGCTCGCCAAGGCCGTGGCCGGCGAGGCGGGCGTGCCCTTCTTCAGCAGCTCCGGCTCCGAGTTTGTCGAGATGTTCGTCGGCGTCGGCGCCAGCCGCGTGCGCGACCTCTTTGAGCAGGCCAAGAAAAACTCGCCCTGCATCATCTTCATCGACGAGATCGACGCTCAACCAGATCCTGGTCGAGATGGACGGCTTCGACAGCGAGACCAATATCGTGATCATCGCGGCCACCAACCGCCCCGACATCCTCGACCCGGCGCTGCTGCGCCCAGGCCGCTTTGACCGCAAAGTGGTGGTCGACCGCCCCGACCGCCGCGGGCGCGAGGCCATTTTACAGGTCCACGCGCGCGGCAAACCGCTTGCGCCCGATGTGGACCTCTCGGTGATCGCCGGGCAGACCCCCGGCATGGTGGGCGCCGACCTGGAGAATCTGATCAACGAGGCGGCGATCTTGGCGGCGCGGCGCAACAAACGCATGATCGGCATGGACGAACTGGTCGAGTCCATCGAGCGGGTCATGGCCGGGCCGGCGCGGCGCAGCCGTGTGCTCAGCCCCGAAGACCGCAAGATTGTGGCCTATCACGAAGCAGGCCATGCCCTGGTCATGGAGGCGCTGGAACATACCGATATGGTCGGCAAGATCACCATTGTCAGCCGCGGCCAGGCGCTGGGCTATGTCATGCCGCTGCCCGAAGAAGACCGCACGCTCAAAAGCCGCGCCGAATATGAAGATGAGTTGACCGGGCTGTTGGGCGGCCGCGTGGCCGAGGAGTTGATCTTTGCCGAGCCTTCGACCGGCGCAACCAACGACCTGGAACGTGTGACCAAGCTGGCCAAGGCGATGGTGACGCGCTACGGCATGAGCGAGGCGATCGGCCCGATGCAGTTGCAGCAGGGCGACGCCAACCCCTTTATGGGCATGGAGTTTGGCGAGCAGCGCGTCTACAGCGAGGAGGTCGCGCGCAAGATCGACCAAGAGGTGCGGCGCATCGTCGACGGCGCCTACGCCCGCGCCCGCCAGATCCTGATCGACCGCAAGGACAAGCTGGTCCTCTTGGCCGAGACGCTGCTCGAAAAGGAAGTGCTCGAACGCCAGGAGTTCCTCAAGCTGATCGCCGAGCCTGCGTAAGAGAATTCACCGCAAAGGCCGCAAAGTCCAGAGCAGAGTAGAACAGAGAAAGGGGGAGAGAAAGGCCAGATTCGCCTGACTCTCCCCCTTTGATTTGCCCCATTGAATCTAGCTTTTTCTCTTTTTTTCTGGCCTTTGCGTCCTCTGCGCTCTTTGCAGTTTATGTCTCTGCCTGAAGTGCAAGTGCGATGGCGGCGGCGGCACGCGCATTGTTTTTGAGCAGCGCCACGTTGCAGCGCACGCTGGCCGCGCCCGTCAGTTCGGCCAGCCGGCCCAACAAAAAGGGCGTCACCTGGGCGGAGCGCAGCCCCTGCGCCTCGGCTTCGGCCACCGCCCGCGCGATCGCCGGCTCGATAACACCCGCCGGAATTTCTGCCTCTGGCGGCACAGGCACAGTCACCAGCAGCCCGCCCGGCAGCCCCAAGGCGCGCTTGACCTGCCAGAGCGCGGCCACCTCCGCCGCCTGGTCGCAGCGCACATCCACCGGCAGACCGCTGCCCCGGCTGTAGAAGGCCGGGAACTCGTCGGTTCCATAGCCCACGACCGTCACCCCATGGGTTTCCAGATATTCCAAGGTGGCCGGCAGGTCGAGGATCGCCTTCGCCCCGGCACAGACCACGATCACCGGCGTCTGCGCCAGTTCGGGCAGGTCGGCGCTGATGTCTGTGCCGTCGCCGCGATGCACGCCGCCGATGCCGCCGGTGGCAAAGACCTGGATGCCGTGCCGGTGCGCGATCCACATCGTCGTGGCGACGGTCGTCGCGCCGTCGAGCTTGCGCGCCGCCACAATCGGCAGGTCGCGGCGGCTGACCTTGCGCACATTGGGCGCAGTCGCCAGATATTCGATCTGGGCGTTGCTCAGCCCAGCGATCAACTCGCCGCCGAGGATGCCGATGGTACGCGGCTCCGCGCCCCCGGCGCGCACCACCGACTCCATGGCGCGCGCCAGCGCCAGGTTGTCAGGATAGGGCAGACCGTGTGAAATGACGGTGGATTCCAGGGCGACGGTTGCGGTCGGCTGTGACATAATCCTCCTTGGCAGTGAACAGGTGGAGCAGGAACGTTCACCGCAAAGACGCAGAGGGCACAAAGAAGAAGGGACTAGGGGGTAGGGGCAGAGTCTGCTCCTTAACACCTAATCCCTATTTCCTATTTCCTCTCTCCTCTGGCCTTTGCGTGCTCTGCGCCTTTGCGGTGAAAAACTGTATGACTCTTTCCAGCGGCATGTGGGCCAGCGAATCGAGCCGCAGATCGGCCTGATCAAAGCGGTGGCCCTGCATCAGCCGGTTGGGCACGACCACGCAGAACAGCCCGGCGGCTTTGGCTGCGGCCAGCCCGTTGAGCGAATCTTCCAGCGCCAGCGCCGCGTGCGCTGCCACGCCGAGCGCATCGAGGACGGCGCGATAGAGCGCGGGGTCGGGCTTGACGTTAGGTACATCGTCGCTGCATTTCACACAGTCGAACAGACCGGCCAGCCCATGCTGCGCCAGATAACCCTCCACCCAGTCGCGCGACGAACTGGAGGCCACGCCCAGCTTCAGCCCCCGCCGCTTGGCCGCGTCGAGGTACTCCAACACGCCGGGCAGCGGCGTCTGCGCCGCCATCAGTTCGGCAAAACGCGCCCGCCGCGCGGCGCGCACCGCGGCGATATCGACCGGGCCGCCGGAGAGTTCGGCCAGCAGCGCATAGGGGTCGAACTGCGCTGTCGTGCCGATCGACTCGATCCAGGTCGTCAAGGGCAGCTCACAGCCCGCAGCCTGATACTGCTCCTGCCAGGAGAGATATTCGGGCCATTCGGTGTCGAGGATCAGACCGTCGAAGTCAAAGACCAGAGCTTGGATCATCGGGCGGCTCACGATGCGGCGCGCAGATCGCGCTGCGCGATCTGCAGCAGTTCGTCCAGTTTCTCTACCGGCACGCCGCCGCCTTGGGCGAACTCGGGTCGCCCGCCGCCGCCCCCACCCAAGGCCCCCAGCGCGGCGCGCAGCAGGTGGCCCATATGCGGCGTGGCGCCGGCGCTGCGCGCAAAGACCGCGGTCGCCTTGCCGCCAGCGGCGCTGCCCAAGAGCGCGATCGTGTGCGGCTCGGCCTGCAGCAGGTTCGCCAGCGTCTTGACGGCGTCGACGGGCAGGTCCACCAGCGCAGTGACGACACGGTTGCCGCCGATGGGCTGGGCCGCGGCGAGCAGCTCCTGCGCCGTATAGGCAAGCTGGCGCGCGGTCAACTCGTCGACGCGGTGCTGCAGCTCTTTGACCTGTTCCAGACTGCGCGCCACCAGGCCGGGCACTTGGCCCACGTCGGTGCTGTAGAGCGCCGCGGTCTGGGTCAAGAGCCGGTGCTTACGGCTGTAATCGGCCAGGGCGCGCTTGCCGCACAGAAAGGTGACGCGCGTCTGCCCGCGCCGCCGCTCCTGGCGGATCAGTTTGACCGGCCCAATCTCGGCGCTGGTATGCACATGCGTGCCGCCACAGGCGGAGTAATCAAACCCCGCGATCTCGACGATGCGGATCTGCCCGCCGACCGCGGGCGGGCGGCGCAGCGGCACGCGCCCGATCTCACGGGCATCTACAAAATAGGCCGTGATGGGCAGGTTGGCATAGACCAGGTCATTGGCTGCGGCCTCGGCCTCTTCCAGTTGAGCCGCGTCCACGGTGGCCGCGTCCAGGTCAAGCGTGGATTCCTCTGCGCCAAAGTGGACGGAGACCGTCTCGAACTCGAAACGGCGCGCGAAGACCTGCGAGAGCAGATGTTGGCCCGAATGCTGCTGCATATGGTCATAGCGCCGCGGCCAGTCGATCACGCCCTGCAGGCGGCTCCCGACAGGCAGATCGGCAAGCAAACCGGGCGGCGCGTCAAGCAGGTGATAGACCACGCCATCGCCGGCGACGACGTCGACCACCTCGAACGTCTGGCGGCCCGCGGCCTCGACGTACAGCGTGCCCAGGTCATTGGGCTGCCCGCCGGAGGTCGGATAGAAGGCGCTGCGGTCCAGCACCACGGCAGGCCGCCCGTCGCGGCGGGTGAGTTCGCGTACGGTGGCGTCGAACTCAGTCTGATAGGAATCGGTATAATAGAGCCGGTCGGTCATGACAGTGACTTTCTAAAGGACTTTCGACAGCAGCCATTTGGCGTGCGGCGTGCCATACGGCTAGAATGGCTGCGCCGTCCATGCGACGCGCGCCATACGCGCCACGATCCACACATCCAGGCCCTACACCCGGGCCGAGGAGACCTTCCCATGCAGTTGTACTTGATTCGTCACGGGCAAAGCTATGTGAACCTGCAGGACTGGGCGCAGGGCAACACCGACGAAGGGTTGACTCCGCTCGGCCAAGAGCAGGCCAAACGGCTAGGGGCGTGGCTGCCCAGCCACCTGTCGAACATCGACGCCCTCTATGCCAGCACCATGCGCCGCGCCCGCGAGACGGTGGCCGCGGTGGTCGCCGCGTACAACGTCGAGATCCGATTTGACGACCGGCTGCGCGAGATCGGCAACAACCGGCTGGATCATTCGCCCTGGCCCAACGACGCGCTGCCCAAGGACTATGCCGACTACTGGTTCAGTTCGCGCCCCTTCTCGCCCACCGTGCTCAACGAGATCAACGGCGAGACGTTGATGCACTTTCGCACACGCGTCGGCCTCTTTGTCGAAGACCTGATCGAACGCCACCGCGGCCAGACGGTGGTGGTCGTGGCGCACGGCGGCGTGGTGGAAGGCATCTTCAACCACGTCTTCAACGTCGGCCCGTGGCAGCGCTGCGAAGTTTGGGACCACAACACGGCGATTACCCACTTCGAGTTGGTCGAACATCCGGGCCGCGAGGTCTGGCGGCTGCATTATCACAACCGCGTCGAGCACCTCATCGGGCTGGATGTGTAGCGGCGAGCTTGCGTACGGACACGATATATATAT
>QEUY01000374.1 GCA_003577365.1 Chloroflexota bacterium
CAAGATCGTCGCCAGGCGGCCTTGCTGCTCCGGCGGGGCGAGCACGCTCAACAGCACGGCGGGCCGCCCCTTCTTCATCTGGATCGGCGTCAGCCAGACGTCGACCGCGCCCCCGGCAAAGAGCGCCGCGCTCGCCGCGGCGTACAACTCCGGATTCATGTCGTCGATGTTGGTCTCCAGCACCACCATCGATGTGTACTCCAGCGCCGTATCAGGAGTCGCCTGTACACCGCCCGCCGGCCTGCCTGTGTCTTCTTCCCCAAACCAGAGCCGCGCCACGTTGGGCCAGTCAAACTCCTTGCGCCCTGCGCCCTGCCCCACGCGCTGCAGCCGCATCGGCGGCTGGCGAAAGATCGCCAGTTCGGCCAGCAACGCCGCGCCCGTGGGCGTCACCAGTTCACCCGGCCCCGGCGCGGGCCGCGTGGGCGCGCAGGCTGCGCTGAGCAGCGCCAGCGTCGCCGGCGCCGGCAGGGGGATGCGGCCATGCGCCGTGTTGGCCCAGCCTTCGCCCAGCGGCACAGACCCCGCATAGAGCTGCGCCACGCCCAGCGCATCCAACCCGGCGCAGACGCCGACGATGTCGATGATCGCATCGAGCGCGCCGACCTCGTGAAAGTGAATCGTCTCCACGCTCGCCCCATGCACCGCGGCCTCGGCCTCGGCCAGACGGCGAAAGACTGCGCTCGCCCGCGTTTTGACCTGCGCCGGCAGATCGGCCTGGGCGATGATCGCCAGGATATCGCTCAAGTGACGGTGATGGTCGCCTTCGGCGGCGTCTACCTCCAGCAGCGTGGCGGCCAGCGGGCCGCGCATCACCGGCGTCTGCGCCACGCGCCAACTGCCCGCGGGCAACTTGAGCCGCTGGATCGTCTCCTCCAGCGCGGCCAACGGCCAGCCGCCATCCACCAGACAGCCCAGAAACATATCCCCCGAAATGCCGGAGGGTATGTCCAGAAAGGCGATCATGCGCGGCTAAGCTCGCTGAGCGCAATCACCGCCGCGGGCGCAGCGCCGTTGAGCGACCCGCTGCGGAACCCCGCCAAGTCCAGTGTCACGAAGCGATAGCCCGCGGCGCGCACCCCCTCCACAATCGTCTGGTGATGGGCGATGGCACGGGCGAAGTCCTCGGCGGGCAGTTCAATGCGCGCGATCTCGTTGTGATGGCGCACGCGGAACTGCGTAAAGCCCAGCGCCACCAGCACATCCTCCGCCGTTTCGATCTGGCGCAGCAGCTCAGGCGTGATCGCCGTGCCGTGCGGCACGCGCGATGACAGACAGGCCATCGCCGGCTTATCCCACACGGGCAGCCCCAAATGCTGGGCGATCTGGCGCACCTCCGGCTTGGTGATGCCCGCTTCCACCAAGGGCGAACGCACTGCGCGCTCGCGCGCTGCGTCCATGCCAGGACGGAAGTCGCCTAGGTCGCTGGCGTTGTTGCCGTCCACCACCACCTGCCAACCCTCCGCCGTGGCGATCGCCTTGAGCCGGTCGTGCAGCTCCGACTTGCAGAAATAGCAGCGGTTGATCGGGTTGGCGGCATAGTTGGGGTCTAGATATTCTTCAGTATCGACCAGACGATAGGGCACGCCCGCATCCTCCGCCACCTGGATGGCGCTGCGCATCTCGCGGGTGGGGTAGCTGGGGGAGACGCCGATACAGGCCAGGGCGCGCTCGCCCAACTGCTCATGCGCCACGGCCATAACCAGGGCGCTGTCGACTCCGCCCGAATAGGCGACCAATACCGATTCACAGCCGCGCAGAATGTCGCGCAGCGTCTCTAACTTGGCGGCCACCTCCGGGGATAGCTCGGTGGGGGCCAGTCCTCCCTGTGCTTGGTTCCTCTCGCTCATCTCGACTTCCTGTGAATACGTCCTCGTAGATGCGGTTTTCGGTGCCGCTTATGGCGGGCACATTCTGGTCGGAATGCGTGTGTAGTTTTCCAACCGCACATGCATTCCTGCTCTTTCCGGCCTTTGCGTGCTTTGCGGCCTTGCGGTGATTCTCTCTGCTACTCTCCGCCGCGCTGCGCCATGATGCGCTGGTTGATCAGCGCCGCCATGTGGCCCGCGCCATAGCCGTTGTCGATATTGACCACCGCAACGCCCGACGCGCAGCTGTTGAGCATCGCCAGCAGCGCGGCCAGCCCGCCGAAGCTCGCGCCATAGCCGACCGAAGTCGGCACTGCCACCACCGGCGCGTCGGTCAGCCCGCCGACCACACTCGCCAGCGCGCCCTCCATCCCCGCCACGACCACCACGACATTGGCCGTCTGCAGCGCCGCGACATGGGGCAGCAGCCGGTGCAGCCCGGCTACCCCGACATCCAGGATACGCTGCGCGCAGTGGCCCATCAAGTCCAGCGTCAGCACTGCCTCTTCCATGACCGGCAGATCGCTCGTCCCCGCGGCCACCACCACGACCCCGGCATGGCGCGCGCGCTCCGGTTCACGCTCCAGCCAGAGACAGCGCGCCAGCGGATGATATTGCAGATCGGGCACCAGCGCCCGTGCCGCGGCATACTGCTCCGGCGTGGCACGCGTGCCCAAAAGGCGCGGGCTGCGCTCGGCCAGCCGCGCCGCGATCCCGGCCACCTGCTCCGGCGTCTTGCCGGAACAGAAGATCACCTCCGGAAAGCCCCAGCGCAGGGCGCGGTGATGATCCAGCGTGGCAAAGCCCAGGTCTTCATAGGGCAGGGTGCGCAGCGCATTGAGGGCCGCATCGACCCCCTGCTGCCCGTTCGCCACCTGCTCCAGCAAGATGCGCAGCCCGCGTTGGTCCATGTGTGTCTACCAGCGGAACTGATGCGGGCCGAAGTCGGCTTCGTAGAAGGGCGACACCATGCGGCCCGGCGGGACCAGGGCATCCACGGCCGCGCGGTCGTCGTCGCCAATGGTCACGTCGAATGCGCCCAGGTTGTCTTCCAACTGCTCCATCGTGCGCGGGCCGATGATCGGGCTGGTGACGCCTGGCTGGTGCATGACCCAGGCCAGGGCAAACTGCGCCATGGTCACCCCCTTGGCTGCGGCCAACGGCTGCAAGCCCTCCACCACATCATAGATCTCACCGGTCTTGCGCTTAGCCCAGATGGGGTTGGTGCTCACATCGCCATAGCGCGCGCCTTCGGGCGAGGGGTTTTCGCGCGTGTACTTGCCCGTCAACAGGCCGCCTGCCAGCGGACTCCAGGGGATGATGCCAAAGCCGTAGGTCTGGGCCATCGGGATCAGTTCGCGCTCGATGCGCCGGTCCAGAATATGATAGGGCGGCTGCTCGCAGACAAAGCGGTTCAGCCCATACTCCTTCGAGACCCACAGCGATTCCACCAACTGCCAGGCGGCAAAGGTGCTGGTGCCGAGATAGCGCACCTTACCGGCGCGCACCAGGTCGTCCAGGGCGCGCAGTGTCTCGTCGATCGGCGTATCGGAGCGGGGCCGGTGAATCTGATAGAGGTCAATGTAGTCGGTCTGCAAGCGGCGCAGGCTGGCCTCGCACTGCTCGACGATGTGGCGGCGGCTGCTGCCCGCGGCGTTGGGGTCGTCGTCGTCCATGCGCCCATGCACCTTGGTCGCCAGCACGACCTGATGGCGTTTGCCGTTGCGCTTGAGCGCCTCGCCGGTCACCTCCTCGCTGCGCCCGCGCGAGTAGACATTGGCCGTATCCAGGAAGTTGATCCCGGCATCCAGGGCGCGATCGATGATCGCATACGAATCGTCGGGGCTGGTCTTGCCGCCGAACATCATACAGCCCAGGCAAAGCGGGCTGACTTTGAGGGCGGTGCGTCCCAGTGAACGATAATCCATGAGAAGGAACTCCTTCGATGAGGCGCGCAGCATCACGGACAAAGCCATGGGTCGCACGCGCCGGGGGCATACATTCGGTTGAACTAGGTCGCAGAGGGCGGCCCAACACAGAGCGTAACACGTGAAAGTATACCATACCGTGGGCGGACTCACGTCTTCCAGAACCCGGCGGTATGAAATCCATAGCACAACCTGCTTGAGCGATCTCCGGCGGCTGTGCTATCATGCCGGGGTTGCCGCAGCCACACGCCGGCAACAGACCAACCCACACCTCCCCAACCCCAACCCTGCGTGGAAAGGAGCCTCCCGTGAGCACGATTAAGATCGTGGTCTGGGACAAAGTCGGCAATGTGATGTGGGGCGTGCGCCCCTGGGATGAATGGTCGCTGCGCAGTCAGGCGGACATGCTGCGCGAAAACCCGGCAGGCCGCCCGCTGGCGCCGAGCTTCGCCGAGCTGTTCCAAGACTACCCGGTCGACCTGCGCCCCGTCGCCACGGTCGAAGAACTGGAGGCCGAGATCGGCGACGCCGATTTTCTCGTCGTCCACAAAAACAATGTGCCGCCCGCCGTGCTGCAGAAAGGCACGCGCCTGCGCCTGATCCAGCATCTGGGCTGGGACGCGCGCGGCATCCCCTTGGCGACTGCGGCGGCGATGGGCGTGCCGGTGGCCGCCACGCCGCTGGTCAACTATCTGGCCGTGGCCGAACACTCCTGGGCGCTGATCCTCACCCTGCTCAAACGCATGCCCGCCCAGCGCGCCTATATGGATTCACGCGAATATTTGACGCGCGGCTGGGGTCACCTGCCTGGCGTGCCCATGGTGCGTGACCTCACATTGGGGCTGCTGGGCTTCGGCGAGATCGCGCGGCCCATGGCGCGCATTGCCCACGCCTTTGGCATGCGCTGCCTCTATTGGGATATCGAACGCTTTCCCCAGCTAGAACCTGATCACCACGTCGAATATGTCCCCTGGGAGGAGATCTTTCGCCAGTCCGACGTGCTGAGCGTGCATCTGGCGCTCAACGAAAAGACCGAACGCATCGTCGGCAGGCGCGAGTTTGGGCTGATGAAGAACAGCGCGTTTTTGATCAACACGGCGCGCGGCAAGCTGGTCGACCCCGA
>QEUY01000375.1 GCA_003577365.1 Chloroflexota bacterium
GCTAGGCTTCCTGCCACTCCTCGAACAGGGTGGTTTGATCGCCGGGCTGCCATTGGCGCACGCGCAGCTCGGCTTCGTCCAACTTGCGCGCGCAATAGGCCGCCAGGCTTGCCCCGCGCTCATAGAGGGTCAGCGCCTGCTCTAATGGCAGGTCGCCGTGTTCCAGTGCCTGGAGCACTTCTTCCAACTGCTCAAAGGCCTCTTCATAGCTCAGATCGATCAGGTCCGGGGCCATACCGTCTCCTTCACTGGCGCCCTCAGCGGATGCTCTGCTGGTGTCGATGCACGCTGCCGCTGCCGGCAGCTTATGCAGTATACCAGAAGCGCGCCAAAGTCTTGAACCGCGGGCGCAGCGCGCCGATTGGATCATATTGGACCACATCAGATCGAGCAGATCGAGCGCGGTTGGCGCAGACCTCCGGTTGATTCCGGCGCAGGGCTGTGTTAGGGTAGAGCTACGCCGCTCTTTGCCCTGTTTTGATTGCCGCTGAGTCTCTGCCGTGTGGAGTGGTTTCTGTGACTGACTCAACTTCCCAGCCGCCAGCCCCGATACGCCCTGCGGTCGTAGTGCTGGCCCCCGACCTTTGGATGGCGACCCGCTTTGCCGATGTGATCGAACGGCAGGGGGGGCGCGCCGTGATGACGGAGACGCCCGACGCCTGGGTCGCTGCCGTCGACCGCACCTTCCCGGTGTTGGCCTTGGTCGATCTGGACACGCCCGGCGATTGGCAGGGGGCGATCGCACGTTGCAAGCTGCGCCCGCACACGCGCCAGGTGCCGGTCGTGGCCTTTGGCAGCCATGTCGATGTCGACGCGCTGCGCGCCGCGCGCCACGCCGGGGCCGACCACGCCTGGGCGCGCAGCAAGATGATGGCGGAACTGCCCGCGCTGGTGGCGCGCCACATTGCGCCGCCGATCCAATATCTGGAAGGGTGGGACGCGCCGCTGAGCGCCAGCGCACACGCCGGGGTGGAGGCCTTTAACCACGGCGATTATTTCGAGCAGCATGAGTTTTTTGAGATCGCCTGGCTGGAGGAGCCTCGCCCGATCCGCGTGCTCTATCAGGGCATCCTGCAGATCGGCGTGGCCTTCTTGCACATCCAGCAGGACAACTGGGCGGGCGCGATCAAGCTCTTCCGCCGCGGGCTGCCGCGGCTGCGCCCGCTGCCGCCCATCTGCCAGGGGATCGACCTGGCCGCGCTGCGCAGCGCCGCCGAGGCCATCCACCAGGAAGTGACCGACCTCGGCCCGGCGCGGCTGCACGAATTCGATCAAAGGAAGTTTCCTAAGATCAAGTTGTCAGTAGCCAGTGTATAGTTGACCCCAATGTCAAGGCCACAAAACGACGAAAATAAGGTGGAACGAACAGCAACAACATAGGTTCAGGCAAAATGAACTTCCGCTGGCGTGCGATAGTCCAGGCTCTGGTGTGGCCGCACTGATCGTGCGTGTGCCCTTGGCGGCGTCGAGTGCCACCCGGAACTTGAACTCGGCGCTAAACCGCCGGTGTGCCTTGGTCATCTGAGCATCGCTCCACGTACTCAGAACAAGTGTGGGTTTCCACCTTAGCACCTGGTCAAGTTTTCGGGGTCAACTATAGTGATACCCATCGCGACAAACAAATGGTCTAGCAGAGGGGAGGCCATCGTGTGGCAAATCGGCAGAAGACTGGCCAAGACCGCCCCAGACCTGGCAGCATCGAGCCAACAGCTCCTAGAAGAGATGACCCGCGGTCTCGTCATAACGATCGGCGGGCTCTATCTACTGTGGCACTTAGTAGCCACCCTAGCAGGGAGCGACCTCGTCCGCTGGAAGACCTGGATCGTGACAGGTCTGGTGGGGGCCGTCTGTCTGAGTACGCTGGTGGTGGTCCGCCGCTGGCTATTGCCAGCCCAACTGCTGCTGCAGGGGGGACTGCTGCTGGCCCTCACCAGCGCCATCTATCTCTTCCACTGGCCCTATCTGACCATCCTATACCCGCTCCTGCCCTTGCTCGCGATCATCAGCGTCGGGTGGTGGGGCGGGCTGCTGCTCGAAGGACTGGTGATGGCTGCGACGCTGTGGTTGCTGTACGGTATGCCGGCTGTCTTACCTTCCCCCGCCTACGCACTGTTGCCCTCGCTCGCCGGCGTGGTAATGCTCGCCGTCGGTTGGGCCGCCTCCCGCTCGCTCTTTACCGTCATCCAATGGACGGCAGCCGGCTTTAGCCAGGCCCGGCGTAACATGGAGGAGGCGAGACAACACCGGGCCCAGCTCACGCAGTTGCTCAAGGACCTCGACAAAGCCTACTATCAACTGGAGCGCGCCAATGCCGCCCTAACCGCGGCCCGGCGCGCCGCCGAAGACGCCGAGCAGTTCAAAACCGAGTTTGTCACGAACGTGAGCCACGAACTGCGCACCCCCCTCAACCTCATCGTGGGATTTACCGAGATGATGACGCTCTCCCCGGAAAGCTACAGCGATATCCCGCTCCCCGGGGCGTATCGCAGCGACTTGGAAACGGTCTATCACAGCGCCCAGCATATGCTGGCGCTGGTCGACGACGTCCTGGACCTGGCGCGCATCGAGGTCGGCCGCATCGCGCTGACGCGCGAGGAGGTCAAGCTCGATGCGCTGGTGCATGAGACCGTTGCCATCGTGCGTGACTACATTGTCGCCAAGGGGCTTGATCTTCGCGTTGACATCAGTGCCGCGGTGGAGCCGGTGTGGGTCGACCGGCTGCGGATTCGCCAAGTCCTGCTGAATCTCCTGGTCAACGCCGCGCGGCACACCACGCGCGGCTGGATCGCGATTGACGTAACCACAGCAGGCAGCGAAGTCCTCATCAGCGTGACCGACACCGGCGCCGGAATCTCGGCGCAGGACCTGCCACAAGTCTTTCAGGAATTTCGCACGACTGAGCAGCCGTTTTCGGAATGGCACAGCGGCACCGGGTTGGGGCTGCCCATCAGCAAGAAATATGTCGAACTGCACCATGGGCGCATGGGCGTCGAAAGTACCCAAGGCGTCGGCACGCGTTTTTGGTTTACGCTGCCCTGCACGCCGTTCGATACACCGCGACTTCCCTCGGGGCGCGAACGCTACCGGCCCCTCGTGCGCTTGGGGGTTTCGGAGCGCATCGTCGTGGTGGTCCACCCCGAGCCCGGCACCATCGCCCTATTTCGCCGTCACCTCGACGGCTACCGCGTCATCGGCGCCGACCATATCGAACAAGGCATCGCGCTCGCCAACGAGATGCACGCCCTGGCGATCCTCACCGATCAAACACCCCCCGCCAGCCGGCTTCCCGATCATCTGCTGTGGATACGCTTCTCGCTGCCTAGCAGCGGCTCAGTCGCGCGCCGGCTCGGAGCCCAGCAGCTACTGGTCAAACCCGTGGCGCGGCGCGAACTGCTGGCGGCTATCGACTATCTGCAGACCCCCACCCGGCGCATCCTGATCGTCGATGACGACCCCGAGGTGGTGCGGCTGTTCCATCGCATGTTGCAGTCCCAACTGCGGGACTGTCGTTGTATAGAGGCGTATAACGGCGCCGAAGCACTCAAGCGCATGCACGAGGAGAGACCCGATCTGGTCTTGCTCGACCTGGTCATGCCGGAGGTGGACGGGCAGACAGTCCTCTCGGCAATGGCCGACGACCCAACCTTGGCCGATATTCCCGTGATCCTGGTCTCGGCGCGCGGCCAGGATCAGGCCAACTTGCGCGTCACAGACGCCATCCAAATTGAACGGCCCCACGGCTTTGAACTGGGAGAGCTTATTCAGACTCTGGCCTCAGCCCTGAACGCGCTGGCTCCCGGCTGGTATAGTCTGGATAGTCACACGCCAACGCATCCAGAAGCGCCTGCTGGGTAACAGGCTTGGTCAGATAGGTCGAAGCGCCGAGCATCTTCGCTAGCTCCGGTTCATTCAGCACCGAGCAGACAATCACGGGGATCGCCTGGGTGTTCACGTTCCCCTTAAGGGTTGCCAACAGCTGCCATCCATCCTCGTTGGGCATCATGATGTCCAGCAGGATGACCTCCGGTTTGCGGGTCGCCAACTCCTGGAGCGCCGCCTGCATGCTCGTGGCGCCGCTCACATGCCACGCATAGCCAGTCAAATAGCGCCGGCACAGGTGATGAAAGCTCTCGTTGTCGTCGACGACCAGTAAATGGGCCGGCTGGCCCGAACGCCAGACCAGGCTGGCGCGCCACGTGTCTGCCTCGGTGGGCTGGATGTCAACCCGACCGCCCATCGCTTCCATGAGCCGATGGCACATGTCCAGCCCAATCCCCAGGCGGTGCGAAAACGCGGCGTGGTCACGGTTCTGCTGCCCCTTGCGCTGCACGTCTACCCGAATGCCCTGTCCCCTCGCATCGGCAAAGGTTGAGATGCAGAGGACGCGCGCGTCCTCGATGTCAAGCGCATAGGAGACGAGATTAAGAAACACCTGACGCAACAGACTCGGGTCGCCGTGCAATACTGTGAACTCGTGCGCAGGCGCAAAGACAAACTCTACCCGCTTGATCTGGGCCAATGCCGCCAGCAGCGGGCGTACATTGGCCAGCGCCGCGCCGACCGCGACCGGCTGCCAGACCGCTCCGGTACACAGCCGCTCTGCTTCGATCTGCGCGAGATGGCGCCGGTCCGCTAAGGCCTCTCCCCCTTCTTTGGGCAGCGACGGCGTCGCAGCCGATAGGCCGTGGTCAGTCGTCGTGCGCCACAATGTCTGAGCAATCAGATCGAGGGCTCGCGCTTGTTCACGAAAAAACTGGCTCTTCCCCAGGCCGACCTTCGCCATCGCTTCGCTTGGGCTCAGCCCCTCCACATAGCGGAGGTGCAATATCGTGTACGCTCGCCAGTCCGGGGCCTCCGCAGGGACGCCGGCGCTAGGGCGCAGGGAACGTATGGCCGTCAACAGGCAGCGACG
>QEUY01000376.1 GCA_003577365.1 Chloroflexota bacterium
GCACCTACGGACCCGGCGCGGCTGAAATCCGTGCTGCTCGGCCTGGTCAGCGCCAAGACCGGCTATCCACAAGAGATGCTCGACCTCAACGCCAACCTGGAGGCCGACCTGGGCATTGACTCCATCAAACGGGTTGAAATCCTGGGCGCGTTCAACCGCGAGACCGAGCTGCTCGACGCCAAGGATATCGAGCAGGTCTCCTCGCTCAAGACGCTGGGCGCGATGCTCGATTTTTTTCAAGCCGGCTCGCTGAAGACGTAACCGGGCGCAGCGAGCAGGAATCCATCCGGCCACAGCCAAGCGCACCCCAGGCCGCGCCCGCCGCGCAGCCCTTTATTCGGCGCGTGCTGCACCATCTGCCGGGTGAACTGCTTGAGGCCGAATGCACCTTGGGCCTGGCCGACGACCTCTTTCTGCACGACCATACCCTGGGCCGCGCGATTGCCGCCCAGGATCCGGCGCTGCTGGCGCTGCCGATCGTGCCGCTGACCGTGAGCATGGAGATCTTGGCCGAGGCCGCCGCCTATCTGCGCCCCGACCTGCGCTTTGTGGAGATGCGCGGCGTGCGCGCCTACCGCTGGATTTTGCTCGAAGCGCCCCCCGTGCGGCTGCGCATCAGCGCCCGCCGCGTCGAGGATGGCCCTGCGCCTGCCTTCCACGTGTCGCTTACAGAAGCCGGCCCGCCTGCAGCCGAGGCGCACGCGCGGCCCATCGTCGAAGGCCTGATGGTCATGGCCGCCCAACGCCCCAGCCCGCCGCCGGTCGCGCCGCTGGCCCTGCAGGACGAGCAGCCCTCGCGCTGGCATGGGCAGAAGGTCTATGACGAGGGCATGTTCCACGGCCCTGCCTTCCGCGCCGTCGACGCGGTGACGCGCCGCGGCCGCGACGGCGCGGTCGCGATCCTGCGTACGCCGCCGCTCGACGGTTTTCTGCACAGCCAGCCCGCGCCGTCGTTTGTGGCCGAGCCGGTGTTGATAGACGCCGCGGGCCAGTTGATCGGGCTGTGGACGCTGGAAAACCTGGCGCAAGGCTTTGTCGTCTTTCCCTATCAACTGGCGCGGCTGACCTTCTATGGCCCACCCTTCCGGCCCGGCGAGGCTGCCACCTGCCAGGCGCGCACGGCATTGCTGGAGGGCAGCCGCGTCACGTCCGATATTGACCTGCTGGACGAATCAGGCGCGCTGCGCGTGCGGCTGCTCGGCTGGGAAGACAAACGTTTCCACATCAGCCGGCGGCTCTACAGCTTCATCCTGCGCCCAGGGCGCAACGCGCTGAGCGACGCCTGGCCCGCGCCGCTGGACGGCGTATCTTTGCGTCAAGATCAAGATGTCGTCTGCCGGCGCATCGGCGACTGGGCCGTGTGGGAGTCCAACTTCGACTTTTGGGCCACGGTGCTGGCGCATCTGGCGCTGAACCCGCGCGAGCGCGCCGTCTGGCGCGGCCTGACCGGCCCGCCGCCGCGCCGCCGTGATTGGCTGTTGGGGCGCATCGCCGCCAAGGAGGCGGTCGTCGCCCTGGTGCGCCGCCGCTATGGGCTGGCGCTGGCCCCTGCCGACGTCGAGATTGCGACCGATGTCCACGGCGCGCCCCAGGTGCGTGCGCCCTGGCTGGATTCGCTCGGCTGCGCCGTGGCGGTTTCGATTGCCCACAGCGGGGGACAGGTCGCAGCCCTCGCCGCGCTCGGCGCGGCGGACAGCTCGTCCGGCGTGGGGATCGACGTTGAACCGGTATCCCGCCCATCAGAGGAGTTTGCCACCGTCGCCTTCACGCCGCAGGAAGCCGGCCTGCTGGCCGCGCTCGACGGCGGTTTGGATGCCGGGACAAACTGGCCGCTGCGGCTGTGGTGCGCCAAGGAGGCGGCGGGCAAGGCATTGGGGCGCGGGCTGCCGGGGCCGCACAGCCTCGCCGCCGTGTCGGTGGATGCCGCCCAAGGCCGCGTCCAGCTCCAGCCGGGGGGCGCGCTGCTCGACGCCGCGCCCCATCTCGCCGGCGTGACCCTGGCCGCGCATACGGCGCTCGACGCGGGGCTGGTGATCGCGGTCGCGTTTCATCACAATTCGCATGAAAATTCACACGCATGACGCACAAGCAAAACAGGGGATAGGCATGTGATTACGCAGCAAACGGTTCGTGAACAGGTCTTGGCGCTGATGACGCAGCTTGCCGGCGATTGGGAATATGCCGACGAGATCACGCTACAGACCTATCTCTTCTCGGAGCTGGGGTTTCAATCGCTTGACGCGGTCGTGCTGGGCAACACCTTGCAGGAACAGTACGGCCAGCCGATCCCCTATGCGGACCTGCTCGCCGACATTGGCCGGCGCACGTTCAACGACGTCACCGTCGGCGAGTGGATCGACTTCACCTATCGCCACGTGGCGCCGCAGACCAACGGAGCCGGCGATGGCGCGTAAGACGCTGTTGATCGGCCTGGATGGGGCGACCTTTACCCTGCTCGACCCCTTGATGGAGGCAGGGGTCATGCCGTTTTTGCAGGCGTTTATGGCGGGCGGCGCACGGGCCGGCTTGCGCACCATCGTCCCCGCGCTGACGCCCCCTGCCTGGACATCGCTGCTGACCGGGCACACCCCAGGCCATCACGGCATCTTTGACTTTTTTCAACTGGAAGCGCCCGGCAGCAAACAGATCCGCCTGGCGACCTCGCGCGATCTGCGCTGCCGCACTGTGGCCGATTGGGCCAACCGTCACGGGCTGGCCGCCAATATCCTCAACTTCCCGGCCCACTTCCCCGCGCCCGCCATCGACGGCGTGGTGATCGCCGGGTGGATGCCCTGGCGGCAGTTGCGCCTCGGCTGCCATCCCGCAGGGCTGTATGACGAGTTGAAGCGGCTGCCCGGCTTCAGCGCGCGCGAGCTGACCATGGACATGGCGCAGGAGGCCGCCGCCACCGAAGGCGCGGACGAAGCGGAGTTGGTCGCCTGGATCGAGATGCACGCCCGCCGGGAGGAACACTGGCTCGACGTCGTGCGCCATCTGCTGGCCGCACACCCAGCCCCGCTGACCGCCATCCTCTTCGACGGCCCCGACAAGGTGCAGCATCTCTGCTGGCGCTTTTTGGACCCGGCGCTGGCCCGGCAGTTGACGCCGGAGGAAGAGACGATCCGCGCCGCGGCGCTCGACTTCTACCGGCGGCTGGACCAGGTCTTGGCGCAACTGGTGGCGCTGGCCGGGCCGGAGACCGCGGTGGTCATGGCGTCGGACCATGGCTTTGGGGCCACGACCGAGGTCTTTCACATCAACGCCTGGCTGGCCGCACACGGCTATCTGACCTGGCAGCCGGCGGCGCAGCCCGACGACTCCGACGGCATTTTGGGCATGAACCGGCTCACCCGGCATACCGGCTGGATCGACTGGCAGCGCACCGCCGCCTATGTCTCCACGCCCACCAGCAACGGCATCCATATCGTGCGGGCGGAGGACAACGGCGGCTGTGGCGTGGCGCGTGCAGACTACGCGGCCTTCCGCGCCGAACTGGCGCGCGCCCTGCTTGCCTGGCAGGACCCAGCCACGCAAACGCCTGTCGTGACCGAGGTCTGGACGCGCGAGCAGATCTTCCCCGGCGCGGCCGCGACGCTTGGCCCCGACCTGACCTTGGTGCTGCGCGACGGCGGGCTGGTGTCGATCCTGCCCGCGGACGAGATTGTGCGCCGGCGACCGCAGCCTGCCGGCACGCATCGCCCGCTGGGCATCTTTGCCGCGCGAGGGCCGGGGATTATGCCCGGCCGCCGGCTGCCCGAACTCTCGATCCTGGACATCGCGCCGCTGCTGCTCTACAGCCTGGGCGTGCCGATCCCCGACGACCTGGAGGGCCGCGTGCCGCTGGAGCTCTTCAGCGCCGCGCACCAGGCCCGATATGCGGTGACCAGCATGCACTTGGGCGAACCCGGCGACGCCTTCAGCCGCCGCCAAGCAGCCGGCTCCGGCCAGCCCGTCTATGACGACGAGGCGCAGGCCGCCATCCTGGCGCGGCTGCGTGCCCTCGGCTATCTACAGTAGCTATCTACGGTAGTGCTCCAGCAGCAAAGGCAAGGCTATGTCGATTGCGACTGTGAACGGCTTGAACTTTCATTACTGGACCGTCGGCCAAGGGCCGCACCTGATCCTGCTGCACGGGCTGGGCGGCAACCTGGCCGTCTGGCATCTGCGCAGCGTGCCGCTGCTGCGCGACCATTTTACCGTCACCACCTATGACCTGCGCGGCCATGGGCGCAGCGACATGTCCCCCAGCGGCTATACCACGCACGACATGGCCGAAGACCTGCGCGGGCTGATGGATGTGCTGGGTATCGGCCAGGCCCACTTGGTCGGCCACAGCCTGGGCGCCGACATCTCGCTCCAGTTTGCGCTGCACTACCCGGCGCGCGCCGGCAAGCTGATCTTGGTGGAGCCAAGCCTGCCCGCACTGGTCGACGAGCGCAAGCGCGCCGACTGGCCCGGCTGGCGCTACTGGGCGGACGTGATCGAGCGCTACACCGGCCAAACACTGCCCGACGATAAGATCGCCGACTACCGCTATCTGCTGCAGATGAGCCTGGCCGTGCCGATCCTCTATGGGCCGGTCAAGGGCGGCACGCGCAAACATGGCCGCTTTATGGAGGCGCTGGACAAGACCACGCTGGTCGACGACTATGAGACGGTGGGCGACCTGACGCTGGAGAACATCGCCACGATCCCGCATCCCAAACTGCTGATCTATGACGAGGGGTCGCCCTATCTCAACACCTACCGCGCTCTCTGCCGCGTCGCCCAGAGTTACCGTTCGATCCTGCTGCCGCCCAGCGGTCTGCGCCACTTCTTCCCGCTGGAAGAGCCGCACACGCTGGTGCGCCACATTCTGAGCTTTGTCGAAACCGGCGAGCCTGCCCCCGCCGAGACCC
>QEUY01000377.1 GCA_003577365.1 Chloroflexota bacterium
GCCAGCAGGCCATAGGAGATGGGCCGCCAGTCGGGCGTGGTCGTGACCAGCATGGGCCAGGCCAGCGAGTTCCACGCGCCGATAAAGCCAAACAGCGCCAGCGTCATGACCGCGGCCTTGGAGAGCGGCAGCATGATCTGCACCAGATAGCGCAGATGGCCCGCGCCGTCGATCTGCGCCGAATCCCACAGTTCATTGGGGATCTGCTGGAAGAACTGGCGCAGCAGGAAGATGCCGAATGCCCCGGCCATAAACGGGATGGTGAGCGCCGGCCAGTTGTTGATCCACGGGATCGGCCCCACGCGGCCCAGCCAAGAGACGGTGATGAAGTTCGGCACCCAGGTCACCGCTTCGGGCAGCATCAGGGTGGAGAGCAACGTAGCGAACATAAAGCCCTTGCCGGGGAACTCCATGCGCGCAAAGGCGTAGGCGGCCAGCGTACAGAAGACCAGCTCGCCCGCCACGGTGATCAGCGTAATGCGCACGCTATTCCAGAAGTAGAGCGAGAAGTTTGCTTCGTTCCACGCCTGGGCATAGTTGCCCCACTGCGGCGTGGCCGGCAGCCAGCGGCCCGCGGTCGCCTCGGTCAAGTTCATGAGCGAGACGCTGACCGTGTAGAAAAAGGGCACCAGCGCCAACACCGCGCCCAGCAACAGAACGCCATAGGCCAAGGCTCGCCCGGCGGGGAAGGGCGCGCGCGTGGGCTTCCGCACGGCGGCGGGGTGGGCCTGGGCCATCGAGCGGGAAGTGGCGGGGGCTTGGCTAGCCATAGAAGACTCGCTTACTCGCAATGCGGTTGTTCACCAATGTCAGCACCAAGATGATCAGCAGCAGCAAGATCGCCAGCGCCGAGGCATAGCCATAGCGCACGTTTTCGCGGATCACTTGGAAGATGACAACGCTGGCCGTGTCGGTCGTGCCCAGGGCCGCGGCGGTGCGCAGCACGTAGATATGGTTAAAGGCCTTAAACGTGCCGATCACCGAATAGAGCGTGAGGAAGTACATGGTGGGCGAGAGCATGGGCAGCGTGATGTGGCGGAAGAGCGCCCAGCGCCCCCCGCCGTCGATCTGCGCCGCTTCGTACAGTTCGCGCGGGATGTTGCCCAGCCCCGCCATAAAGATGACCGTGTTAAAGCCGACAAAGGTCCAAGTGCCGTAGATGATGATCACAATCAGCGCCAGGCTGGGGCCGGCGGCCCAATCCGGCAGGGTAACACTGTTGCCCAGCAGCAGTTGGAACAGCCCCGCCGGTTCGTTGAGCCATTTCAACGGGTCGCCGCCCAACCCGCTGACGATGCGGTTGATCGAGCCGGTGGGCCGGCTGGAAAAGATGATGCGGAAGACGGCGGCTGTGCCCACAAAGGGCGCGATGTAGGGGATAAAATAGATCACGCGGAAGAGCGACTTGCCCTTGATGTCTTGGAAGAGCAGCACGGCAAAGAGCAGCGCCACGCCTAGCTGCACGGGAATCGTACCCAACGAATACCAGAAGGTGTTGATCACGCCCAGCCACCAGCGGCGGTCGCCGCTGGCAAAGGCGCGCGGCAGCTCGCCGATCAACATCCACGCGCCGACCAAGAGCATGGCCGCTGCACCCAGCCGCCACACCGTGCCCAGGTTCGAGTCGCGTTCACCGGCGCTGTCCCACAGCCACCAGGCGAGCCAGAGCAGCAGAAAACCGGCGCTGATGGTGAGGGTGTGCGCCCAAAGCGCCAATCCCTCGCCCGATTCGGCGGCCTCGGCATAGGCGGTTTGAATCTCCGTCCAGGTCAGCCAGGCCAGCACGCCGGCCAAGACCACCATGACGGTCGCCCCGGTAAAGACACCGGCATAGCCCCGGACATGTACATGGCGCGGAATGCGGCGCTGCACCAGATAGAGCAGGACCAGGCCCAGCGCCAGCACGAGCAGCGCAGCCCACAACGCTTGCTGCATCTCGGGCAGACGAAAGGTTTCACCGACCAGGCGGCGGAAGTTTTCGGGGGTATTATTGCGCCCGCGCAGCTTGTTGGAAATATCCAACAGCGCAGGCAGCAGGCGGAAGACAAAGGCGACCAGCAGGGCCAGCCCCACCCCGATCAGGCTGCCCGCCGGACTCCAGCGCCAAAACGACTCTCTCCGTTCGCGTGCTGTCTGCCGGGCTTCCGCAATGCTGCGTCCGGCCATAAAGATCAGGATCGCGGCCAGCCAAAAGAACAGCACGTAGGCCAGCTCGCCGATGGCCTGGACATAGTTGCCCAGCCCGGTATAGGTTCCGACGATCTTGTTTAGCCCGCGCAGTGTGCTTTCATAGGCGGCAAAGAGGATGGGGAAGAGGCCAAACAGACCGACGATGACGATCGCCGGCAGGAGAAAGGTATAGGCCAAGAGGGCTTCGCGCAGACGCCGGCCCCGGTAGCCGGTGAACCAGCGCGTGCGGCCGCGCGCGGCGACGCCGGTGGAGGGTCGAGCTTTGCCGGAAGGAAACGTGCTGTCCACTGGGTGATCCCGTCCTCTGGCGAGCTTCATGCAACGCGGCCATGACATGGCATCGCATTGGCCCGGATTGCAGCGCCCGGACCGCCGCCGCTGCCCACGCCCCTTGGATTATACCCGGCGACTCCGTTTGGATATGGAGCCATCCTCACATGCGTGATGACCGCAGTATACCGTAGCCGCTAGTTAGCGTCAATCGTACAACCCCGGCGCGCCCTTCAACGCCGCCGGCGCGCGGGATGTAGGCGCGCCCCGCCCGCCGCATGCCAGCATACGGCCCGCATGTGAACGCACCATGTACGGCGTGTAGACAGTCTGTTAACGGGTGGCTGGCTATACACCCGCACGAGCATCCGACAAAAGTCGGCGACAGCGCCCTGCCCTGGCGCTAGGATCAAAGCAAGAGAGGCCAGAGGCCTCTATCGACAGAGGCCCGCATTGAAAGGAGAAAGCCCATGAACGCATGGCTCTCGAAAGCGGCTGCGCTTTTGGCGCTGGTCATCGGCGCGATGGCAGTGTTTGCCGGCGGCAAGGTGCTGCTCGGCCAGCTCCCTGACTATTATGTGATCAGCTGGTTGCCTGTCTATAACTTCACCCTGGGGCTGATCAGCGCGCTGGTCACGGCGCTTTTGATCTGGCGCAGCCACCGTTATGCGCTGCCGGCGGCGCTCGCCACCCTCATCAGCCACAGCGCGGTGATGGCCCTCTTGCTCACAGCCTATCGCGACGTGGTCGCGCCCGACAGCCTGGTGGCGATGACGCTGCGCATCAGCGTGTGGGCCGTGATTTCTGTGCTGCTGTGGGTGCAGGCGCACGGGGGCAAGGCCCGGCTGCTGGCGCGGGGACTCTAGCGGTCGCGCACGATGCGCGTGCCCGTTTCGCCGCGCAGAGCGCGCTCTAGGTTAGCGGGGTCGGTGATCAGGGCGTAGGCGTCGGGGTTGGGGTTGTGCGCCAAAAAGCGCAGACAGGCCTCGATCTTAGGCTTCATGCTGCCGGGGGCAAAGTGGCCTTCGCCCAGATAGCGCAGCGCCTCGCTGCCGGTCATCTGGTCTAGGTCCTGTTGATTGGGCTGGCCGAAGTGCAGCGCCACCCGCTCCACGCCGGTGCTGATCAAAAAGAGGTCGGCACGGATGCGCGCCGCCAGCAGGCTGGTGGCGAGATCCTTGTCGATCACGGCGGCGATGCCGCGCAGCTCGCCGGCGCGGTTGCGCGTCACGGGAATGCCACCGCCGCCCACCGCGATCACGATCCAGCCTGCGCCCACGGCTTCGGCGATGGCCTGCTCCTCCACGATCTCGACCGGTTCGGGCGAGGCGATCACGCGCCGCCAGCCGCGGCCTGCGTCCTCCACCACTTGCCAGCCGTCGCGCTCAAACTGGCGGGCGCGCGCTTCGTCCAGAAACCCGCCGATCGGCTTGGCAGGGTGCGCAAAGGCGGGGTCGTCCGGCTCGACGCGCACCTGCGTGATGATCGTGACGCATTGCAGCGGCAGTTTGCGCTGGAAAAACTCGTTGTTGAGCGTCTGCTGCAGCATATAGCCGATGCTGCCCTGCGTGTCGGCCACGATCAAGTCCACCGGCGTGGTGTGGACTTCATGCATCGCCAGTTCGTTGCGGCGCAGGATAAAGCCCACCTGTGGCCCGTTGCCATGGGTGATGACCGCACGCCAGCCCGCTTGGATCATGTTGGCGATGTGGCTGGCCGTCTCGCGCACGGCGTCCCACTGGTGCGAGACCTCGGGGTGGCTCCTGTCCGCGATCAGCGAATTGCCGCCGACCGCGATCACCGCCAGCGGGCGTGTGCTTGGGTCGCCGCTGAACATCGCCGTTACGCCAACTTGGCCCGCAGCAGGGCCGGCAGCAGCGCATAGAACTCGGCGGCCTTGACCACATCGTCGAGCAGCACGCTGTCATGCACGGTGTGGGCCGTCTCCTCCTCGCCGGGGCCAAAGCCGATCGAGGGGATGCCCGCCTTGCCCGCCCAGTAGATGCCGTTGGTGCTGAAGTTCCATTTGCCTGCCGGGTGTTCGGGCAGGCCGATGCGCCGCGCCGTCTCCAGCCCGGCCTGCACCAGCGGGTGCGCCGGGTCGAGCGCCCAGGCCGGGAAATATTTGTCCACCGGGAAGACAAAGCCGGTGTAGCTTGGCTCGGCATAGCGCAGCATCTCGACGCGGATCTCGCCGCTGCTGCGGTAGGGTTCGGGGATCAGGTCGCGCACCTGCTGGATGACCTGCTCGACGCTTTCGCCAAAGGTGACGCGGCGGTCGATATAGGCGGTGGCCTGGTTGGGCACGGCGTTGATCGAGGGCGTCTCGACCGCCATGTCGGTGACGGTGATCTTGCCGTGGCCCAGGAAGGGGTCGTCGCCCAACTGCGGCTCCATGCGGCTGATGGCTTCGATGATAGGCAGCACCTTGTAGAT
>QEUY01000378.1 GCA_003577365.1 Chloroflexota bacterium
CGCGTCGGGGGTCTCCCCTTCGGCGACCAGCACCACATCGGGAGCTTCCTCGGCCAGCCGGGCCAGGGCCTGCCGGTCCAACGGCCACGGGCCGATCAGGTCGACGTCGTCCAGCCCGCAGAGGATCGCCGCTAGCCCCGCCGACAACAGCGGTTGCGCGGACAGAAGCACCACACGCCGCTTTCCCGCCGTGTCCATGCTCTTGCCTCCTGAGCCGCTACGCTCCGGCCACTCTCAGCGCCTCTCCAGCTCCCGGCGCGCCGCGCTAGGCATCCGCCGATCCGAGTTGGACGGCGTCGGGTCTCGCTTGATGGATCGCATTCAGAATAGGACAAGGGAGGATGGACTTCAATCCATCGCGGCGCAAACGAAGATTGAAAAAAGAGGGATCGTCAGAGCGTCCTTATCCCCGGAAGGTCTAGGTCGCCTAGCGGGAGGTCTAGACCCTGGTCGTGAGGAGCCTGCTTTCGGGGGGCTTGCGGTTACATCAACCCTTTGTGGCGGGCATAACGCGCTGCTTCGTGGCGGCTGCTCACATGCAGCTTTGCCAGAGCATTGTGCATGTGGCTTTTCACGGTGTGGAGGCTGATGGACAGGGCATCGGCGATCTGCTTGTCGGTCGCGCCCTCGGCCGCCAGGCTGAGCACCTCTTGCTCGCGGCCGGTGAGCGCTGCATCGTCCTCGTCGTTTTCCGCTGCCCCGGCGCTGTGCGTCACCTGGCGGCTGATGCGGCGAAACTCCTCGAGCATGCGACCGGCCAGCGCCGGCGTGATGGCGGCCTCGCCGCGCATCGCCCCGCGCAGCAGGTCCAGCATCTCCTGCGAGCGGATATCTTTCAACAGATAGCCCTGCGCGCCATATTTGATGGCCGTGAACAACTTCTCGGCCTCGTCCCGCACCGTGAGTATCACGATGGTGGCAGCGGGAAGCGCCCGCTTGATCTGGCGGGTCGCCTCCAGCCCATCGCCGCCAGGCATGGAGACGTCCATCAGGATCAGGTCAGGGGACAATTCGACGGCCTTGACCCAGGCTTCCAACCCGTCGCCGGCCTCGCCCACCACGGTGAAATCCGGCTGGGCGTTGAGGATATTGGCGACGCCTTCCCGGAACAGGGCGTGGTCGTCGGCCAACAGCACGCGTATGGGGCCCACGTCCTTGACTCCTCTCTCTAGGCTGCCGCTAGACTGCCGCCGCTATACGCCTGGAGCAGCGGTTGCTTCAACTGCTTCGACTCCAACCGCTTCGACTGAGGGGGGGTCCAAGGGCCAGGCGAGTGTGAGCGCCGTGCCCTGGCCGGGAATCGATTGCACGGTGAGCTGCCCCCCGATGCGCGCCGCACGGGCACGCATGATGCTCAGGCCAAAGCGGCGGCGTCCATCGGTGGGCGGGGCTTTCAAATCAAACCCTTGCCCATCATCCGTCACGCAGACGCGCGCCTCCGCGCCCGCCTGCGCCAGACAGAGGAGCACACGCCGGGCCTGGGC
Organism: Chloroflexota bacterium; assembly: GCA_003577365.1. GTDB lineage: Bacteria > Chloroflexota > Anaerolineae > Caldilineales > Caldilineaceae > QEUY01. The sequence continues at coordinate 1,485 of QEUY01000378.1, forward strand.
GTGGCGCTGCACATTCTGCAGCGCTTCCTGGACGACGCGCACCACCTGCTCGGCCTGGTCTGCCGGCAAGATAAGCGGCTGCCGGACCTGGCACTCGAACGCCAGCGGTGGAGCGCCCTCCGCCGCGAACGCATCCGCCACACTCGCCAGTTGCTCTTGCAGCGGACAGCGCGGCACAGGAGGCGCTTGCAGGCTGGCGATGGAACGGCGCACATCCTGGGAGGCTTGTTCGACGGCGGCGGCGATCTGCTGGATCGTCTTCTCCACTTCGTCATCCTGCTTCCCATTCCCGCCCGTGTTCCCGCTGGGCGGCGCAGCGAGCCGATCGGCCAGGAATTCGGTCTTGAAGGCCAGATAGCGCAGCGTCTGGGCCAGGCCGTCGTGCATCTCGCCGGCGATGCGCTGCCGTTCCTCCAGCATGGCCGCCCGTTCCGCTTGTTCGTAGAGGCGGGCGTTCTCCAGGGCAATGGCTGCCGAGTTGGCTAACCTAGTCAACAGGGTGATGTCGTCGGGGGAGAAAACGCCCATCTGGGTGCTGCCCACGCACAGCGCGCCGATCACCCGCTCGCCCACGCGCAAGGGGGCCGCCAGATGGCTCGTCTGGAACGACGGCGTGATGATCTTGCACATGCCCATACAGCCCTCGATCCCACAGGGCAGCGCCGCGTCTCCTGCCAAGACGTGGCCGATCAACGGCTGCTGGGCCGGCACATAGGACGCGCAGACCGCCGCGCGCGAGCCGCTGACGGCCTGCAAGTTGAGTTGCTGATTTTGCTCGTCCAGCAGACAGAGGAATGCCGCTTCGGCCCCCAACAAGGCGCGCGCCTTGTCGGTCACCGAACGCAACACATAGGCGATCTCCAAGCGTGATGAGATCTCCTGGCTCACTTCGTGCAGGGCGGCCAGTTCTTGCGTGCGCCGGCGCACCTGGGCTTCCATCTGCTCACCCCAGGTGAGCAGCCGGGCCTGGGCATCTTGTAGCTGGGTGCGCATGGCGTCGAAGCGGGTGGAGAGCAGTTGGATCTCTGCCGGCCCCGCGACCGCCACCGGGGTGGCCAGGTCGCCGCGCCCGATGCGCGCCGCGGCCGCGCCCAACCCGCGCAGCGGTTCAATCGCCGACTTCTGGGTCACCCAGACGCCGGCAGCCAGAAGCAGCAGCGCGCCGGCAAAGAACAGCCCCTGGATGCGGCTCAGGCGCTCCACCTTGTGCATCGCCGCCGTCTCATATTGCCGAACCAGATCATCACTTTGTCGCGCCAGCGTGGCCGAAAGCCGCAGGGCGCTTTGGAGCGCATCGGTGGGGGGCGCGCCGTTGTGGCCGGCGGCAATCGCCGCCAGTTCTGACTGCAGGGCCGTCCAGTTCTGCCGGATCTGCTGGAGGCTGTTCAAAATATTCGGGCGCACGAGGGTGGCCGCGGCCTCCCCGTTGGGCGATGAGGTCGTGTCGCCCTCGCTTAAGGCCAGCAGCGTCTGATCGAATGTATGCGCCGCGGACTGCAAGGCCGCTATCTCTGCATCCTGGCCTGCTCCGCCGGTGCGAGCCGGGCGCTGCTCCAGCAGCCGCAGTTCTCCGGCCATCTGCTGGATAAGCATGCGCTGCCGGCCGGCCAGGTTGATGACCAGTGCATCCTTCTGATGCGTATGGATCACAGCCAGCGTGGCAGAGACCGAGATAGCGGTCAATAAGAAGAACAGCAGAAACAGCAGGCCCATTCTATCGCGCAAGCCGGCAACCATCATGTGCCTCCGGAAGGTCCAACCTGCCCATAGATCGATTGCGAGCGCCGCGACCGTAGCGGCGATGCGACACCGCTACAGTATGGCACAGCGACGGCGCTGCTGGCAATCACGGACAGCGTCATTGGCCCCGGTTCGCCTCCGCCCTGCAAAAGGACATCGGCGGGTATGCCACCGGCCTTTGGGCGTGGCGCGCCACGCCATTTGGCCTGCCACACCCTAGCCAAGTGGCCAGTGCCGCCGGGCGCCATTTGCTCTAGACTGATCGCGGATTTCGGTCTTTTGCAATAATCTTTTGCAATAATGAGGTATACGAATGAAGATCATCATGCATCGAGGCTTTTGCGATGCCAGCCTCCCATTTTGCGCCCGCTGTTCGGCCAGCTTTTTCCGGAAGCCGTGGGGCACCGACCGCCCGTGCATTGTCAAAGTCATCGACGATGGGCAGAAAGATACACTGGAAATCGTTCTGTGTACGGATCAGCGTAACCTACGATTTGAGCTCACCCCGGAACTCCAGGAGGGCCTGGCCCTAGAAGGGTGGGAGTATTTGGCCGATTTTGCGCCGGCGTTGATCCGGCGCGGGGCGGACAAGCGCTGGCGCGGCATAAACCGGGGCGCCGCGGCTTGATTCCGGCTCTGTCGTTCGCCGGCTGCCATTTTGAACTATGCTGGTCTGCGCTAGCAAAGGAGGTCAGTTGATGCCGCGTCTCTTTTGGCCGGCTTGGTTGGTGCTGTTGCTGCTCGCGGCGTGCAGTACGCCGGCTGCCCCCACGCTGGCAGAAACACGGGCCGGCGCAGCCGCCGGCTTGCCCGCCGTCACTGTCTATAAGTCGCCTACCTGAGGTTGCTGTGGCGCATGGAGTGAGCATTTGGAGGCCAATGGTTTTGCCGTCACCGTGGATCACAGCCGGAATCTGGCTGAGGTGGCCGCCGAATTGGATATCCCTGCCGAACTCCAGTCATGCCACACAGCCATCGTGGATGGCTATATTGTGGAAGGTCATGTCCCTGCCGCCGAGGTCAAACGTATGCTGGAGACACGGCCTGACATCGTCGGACTGGCTGTGCCGGGTATGCCTATCGGGTCGCCTGGTATGGAGGTCGCGGGTTCGGATGTGCAGCCTTTTGATGTCATCGCTTGGGATCAATCCGGCAAGGCGGTGGTCTTCGCCCACTACCCCAAGTAAGCATATCAAGTCAGCATACCAAGTAAGCACACGGCTTAGTCCGGCGCTTCTTGTCAAGGGTCTGGCTCGCCGGGTGCGCCGCTGTGACATGACAGCCTATATCGTGGTCAGCATTTGACACGTGGAGGGCCTAGTCCATGCTATTCGACCAGCAGGCGGTAGCCAACGCCGGTCTCGGTGCGCAGCAGGCGTGGGCGAGTTGGGTCCTTCTCCAGTTTGTGGCGCAGTTGGCCCATGTAGATGCGCAGATAATGAGATTCTAGGCTGTACTGCGGCCCCCATACTTCACGCAGGAGTTGCTGATGGGTCAGCACCTTGCCTGCATGGCGCACAAGGAGAGCCAGCAACTTATACTCGGTAGCAGTCAGATGGACCTCTTCGTCGTCTACAAAGACCTGTTGACGCACGAGATCAACGCGTAGATGGCCGCTTGTGAAGACTGGCGACTCCTGACTGCCGTCGACACGCACGGCATGGCG
>QEUY01000379.1 GCA_003577365.1 Chloroflexota bacterium
CTGCAGGCGGGCGAGGTGCGCTGGCACGACCCGGTCAGCGACCTGCGCGCCAGCCGCCGCAAGCTGGCCGGCGACCGTCCCGACCAGGCCATGTGGCTGAAGTATGTAGACCCCGACGAGGAAGAAGGCGAGCACTACGAGGTCTATGACCACGCCCTGCGCCAGGTCGCTGCTATCCGAGAACCGGCGGCGGTGTAGTCAGAGGTTTTACCGCAAAGGACGCAGAGAACGCAAAGGCCAGAAACGGGGCAATAGGCCGTACGGACACGATATATCGTGTCCGTATGGGATACCGTGTCCGTACGAGGGCAGAGACACAGCCACATTCTCGGCCCTTGATACGATTGACAGCGCCAGGAACCTTCTCCTGGCGCTGTTTCGTTGATAGGGGAAAGAGTTTTCGCCGCAAAGTCGCCAAGGGCGCAAAGGCCGAGAAGACAAACCAAAGGAAAGGTGGAAGCGGTCGGGTATGCCAAAGAAATGGACGTTCGGTCTACTGATGGTGATAGGATTGCTGGCGGGCTGCGCGCCGATCCGCGCGCCGGAGACGCCCGTTCCGGTGACCGCCATCCCAGCGCCAGGGGCGGACGCCGCGCCGGATGAGCTGGAGACACGCGCGACCTCAGTTTCGCCCGATGGCAAGTGGCGCGCTGAAAGCGTCGTGGCGTTTCCAGCCGATCACGACGAATATTATCAGCGGCTGACGGTCACGCGCAGCGACGGGCAGGTAGCGTGGACCCCGGTCGAAACCTGGTCGCATATGGGGCTGGGGTATACAATAGCCGTCCCCTTTGCTTGGTCTGCTCAAGATGAGGCGCTCTATTTCACCAATCTGCCTGTGCCGGATGGCTGCGCGCTCTTTGTGAACGGTTTTGGTCTATTGCGGCTCGACCTGGCGACCGGCGAGATAGACGAGATACTGCCGGGCAGGGGCTTGGCGCTGGCCCTCTCGCCACAGGAAGACCGGGTTGCAGAGATCGTCGACGGCCCGCCGACCCTGCTCCTTCATTCCCTAGACACAGGTGAACTGCATACGCTGGCCCTTCCTCAGATCGACGCGACGACCCAGGCGGGCAGTTTGGTCTGGTCGCCCGATGGCGCACAGATCGCGCTGGCGTTGGCGCACGACCCTTGTATGGGCGGCTGGGCAAGGGCAACGTCGGTGATGGTGGTCGATGTGGCGACGCTGGAGACAACTGCCTTGATTTCGGAAGATACTCGCCTGTTAAAGCCGGTGGCGTGGACGGAGGTGGATGGGATCACCCTGGAAGGTGAAGGCGCGACACGATTCCGTCTCGACCCGCAGACGGGCGAGATCACGCCGCAACAATAGGCAGGTCGCTTAGTCTCTCGCCAGTGCGGTTTCCTAAGCGCACATCTGCTATAGACCGCGTGGGACGCACGCTATCAAGCGTACACCGGCGGCTGGAAAACCGCCGCTACGGTCAGGCATCGACCAGTTGGTTCTGACGATGATCCCTCGTCAGCCGCGCCTATGCAGTCACCGGCTGGCTGACGGCGCGCACAACCTCCGCAAAAAGCTGCATGACACGCTGCGTGCGCGGGCCGACCGTTCCCGCGCCAATGCGAATATCATCGACCTGCACGACGGGCAACACCTCTTTGGTCGTGCTGGTGAGAAACGCTTCGTCCACTGTGGCGAGATCGGCATAGGCGATGGGCGCTTCGATTATGTCAAATTCAGGCGGCGCGACCTCCAACACCACCTGGCGCGTGATCCCCGGCAGAATACCCTCGCCGGGGGTGATCAGATGATTGCCCTGAAAGACAAAGAAGTTGGCGCGTGTGCCCTCGGTCAGATGGTCGTGGGCATCCCGATAAATGGCTTCGACCGCGCCGCTCTTGCTCGCCTCGCTCACGGCCATGATCGCGCCGATGTAGTTGAGGCTCTTGACCGTGGGCATGATGCGCTCGACGCGCGTGGTGGTGGCCTTGCAGCCGTGGGTATAGTAGTGCGCCGGGTTGGGCGCGATCGGCTGCACCATCACCACCAGCGAGGGGTTGTTCTGCGGCGTCATCAGATTGCTGGAGGGACCGCCCGTCACGACGATGCGGATCGAGGCGTCGGCCACGCGGTTGCGGGCATAGGTGTCAAGGACGATCTGCTCCAGGTCGTCGAGGCTCCAGGGCAGCGCAATGCCGATGGCCGTGGCCGAACGCTGCAAACGCAGGAGATGGTCGCGCAGGCGAAACGGCGTATGGCCGTAGGTACGCAAGAGGTCAAAGACCCCATAGCCGCGCACGATGCCAAGGTCGTTCAGGGGCAGAGCGGCTTGGTCGGCGGGCACATAGACGCCATTCACATAGCAGGTCAGTTCACTCATTTCGCCTCTCCTACGTGATAGTTCGCTGCGACGACGCCACGCTGCGCCGTCTGGGTAAGCGCGATTATAGTGCCAAGCGCCGAAAGCGACAAGCGGATTTGCCCGGCTGCCCGCCGCGCTAGGGCGCAAACAGCGGCGGGATCTGCCGGTGAAAATCGGTCGCCTGCTGCACGGCGTGCGCCGCGGCGAGCAGCGTCGCTTCGTCGTAGAGCCGCCCCACCAAACTGATCGTCGAGGGCAGCCCATTGGCGCGAAACCCATTCGGCAGGGCAATCTGCGGATGGCCGGTGGCGTTGGTGATCCACAGGCTGCGCCCCTGCGTCGGCGTGACATAGAGGTCGACGACGTCCATCCGCCGCGCCATCTCCGCCATCAGCCGCGTGCGCAGGCGGTTGGCCTGTAGATATTCCACCGCCGGGATCAGCCGCGCCACACGCCACTTGTTGGGCCAGGCATCTTCGATCTGGAGGGTCAGCTCGTCGTCGCGGTTGCTGCGCGTCAGCTCGTCGAAGGCCGCGGCCGTCTCCGCCCAGAGCAGGATTTCCAACGCCTCGGCAGGAAAGTCGGGCAGGTCCATCGGAATTAGCCGCGCGCCCAATTCACGCAGCAGCGCCAAGCTCTGCGCGTCCTGCATGTGAGTCTCGGCGGTCTTCGAATCCGCCGCTGGGGCGTCAAAGTCGCCGCGCAGGTAGCCGATCCGCAGCCCGCTGAGGTCAGCGCGCGGCGTGAAGTCGAACGGCGCATCTACCACGGTGGGGTCGAGTCCATCCGGGCCGCGGATGGCATCCAGCACCAGGGCGCAATCCTCGACCGAACGGCACATGGGGCCGATCTTGTCGAGCGTCCAGGCCAGGGTCATGGCCCCGTGACGGCTGACGCGGCCAAAGGTGGGGCGCAGACCGGTGATGCCGCAGGCATGGGCCGGCGAAACAATCGAGCCGTAGGTCTCGGTCCCGATGGCAAAGCCGGCCAGCCCCGCCGCGGTCGCCGCGCCCGACCCGGCGGACGACCCGCTGGAGCCATGTTCCAGGTTCCACGGTGATTTGGTCGTGCCGCCAAACCAGACATCGCCCCAAGCCAGCGCGCCCACCGAGAGCTTGGCGACGAGCACCGCCCCCGCGTCGTCGAGCCGCTGCACCACGGTAGCATCCAGGTCGATCTGCTGGTGCTGGAAGGGCGGCGCGCCCCAGGTCGTCGGGTAGCCGCGCGTGGCGAACAGGTCTTTGATACCCCAAGGGATGCCGTGCAGCGGCCCGCGATAGCGCCCCGCCGCGATCTCGGCGTCGGCCTGGGCCGCCTGGGCGCGGGCGCGGTCTTCGGTGAGCGTGACGACGCAGGCCAGCGCCGGGTCATGGCGTTTGAGACGCGCCAAGTACATCTCGGTCAACTGCGTGGCAGTCACCTGGCGCGTGCGCAGCAGTTCCGCCAGCACGGTGACGGGCGCAAAGGCCAGTTCCTCCAGGTTGGCAGGCAGCGGGGGCAGCGCCGTGGGGCTAACGGTCAGCGGGCGGCGCGGGGGTCGCCCGGCCTGCCCCGTGGGCAGCCTGGGGTCAAAGTGAAAGGCCGGGGGCAGAGAGTTGGGGATCTCCAAGGCGCGCAGTTGGGCATATTGGGCGCGATGCTCGGCGACGCCTTTGCGCATCAGGTCGCGCTCCTGCGGCGTGAAGTTCAGCCCGATGACCGCTTCGGCCGCGGCCAACTGCTCCGGCGTGATCGGCTCGTCCGGCGGCGTACCGGCAGCGTGGGGAGTCGGGTCGCTCATGCGTGTGCCTTTCTATGCCAGCGCCGCAGAGCTACAGCGGCGGGGTGAAGCGGCCGTCCGCCGCGGTCCAGCCGCCATCTACAAACAGGAGCGAGCCGGTCACATAGGCAGCGGCATCCGACGCCAGATAGACGACCGCGCCGACCAGTTCTTGCGCCTGCGCCCAGCGCCTGAGGATGCTCTTGTCGGCATAGGCTTGATACCAAGCCGGGTTGTTTTTGATCTGGGCCGTCAGCGGCGTCTCGACGATGCCCGGCGCGATCGCATTGGCGCGCACCCCCTGCGGGCCTAGCTCGGCGGCCAGCGTGCGCACAAGCTGCACAACCCCCGCTTTGGTAGCGGCATAGACGCTTTGGCCCGGCTCGATGACCTGGGCGCGGATGCTGGAAAAGACGATGATGCTGCCGCGTCCCTGGCTCGCCATACGTCGCCCCGTCTCCTGCAAGACGATAAACGTGCCGTGCAGGTTCAGGTCGACGATGCGCGCAAACTCGTCGTCGCTGAGCGCCAGCATGGGTTTGCGCACGTTGATGCTCGGCGTACAGACGAGGATATCCACCACAGGCAAACCGGCGACCACCTGCTGCACGCTGGCGCGCCGGCGCATATCGATTTGGGCGGCGCTAGCCTGCCCGCCTTCGGCCAGGATCGACTCGGCAGTGGCGGCGGCATGCGCCGCATCCAAGTCGGCGCAGGTGACCTGCGCGCCAAAGGCGGCGAGACCCTGGGCGGCGGCTTGGCCGATGCCGCTGCCCGCGCCCACGACCAGGGCAGACAGATCGAACAGGGTGTGCCAGGCTGGGGCCATGCGGTTGCTCCTTCTTGTGCGGGGATGGATTGCGCTGTCTAAGATATTGCCCACGGTATTGTAGAGCGAGGCCGCCGCGCACGCAACCGCGGTGTTGCCGCCGGGCGGCTCTCCGCTGTGGCGATCCCCGCGCCTGCACGCGCCCCGCTTGGCAGGAAACAGAGCCGCGAGTATATTGACGATTATGGCACTACCGCTTGTCCACCATCCCGACTACGTCACGCCCCTGCCGCCGGACCACCGCTTCCCCATGCCCAAGTTTGGCCGGGTCTATCAGCACTTGATCCGCGACGGCATCGCCACGCTCGACCAGTTCCACATCCCGCACGCCGCCGCGCGCGCAACGCTCGAACTCGTACACGACCCCGATTATGTCGAGTCCTATCTGGCGGGCACGATTGACGCGCGCGCCATGCGCCGCATCGGCTTCCCCTGGAGCGCGGCGCTGGTGCAGCGCACCTGCACGGCGTTGGGCGGCACGCTCTTGGCGACTGACTTGGCGCTGCGCTATGGCCTAGCCTGTAACACGGCGGGCGGCACGCACCATGCCTTTGCGGGCTATGGCTCCGGCTTCTGTATCTTCAACGACCTGGCTGTGGCGGCGCGCTGGGCGCAGCGCACGCGCGGGGTGCGCCAAGTGCTGGTGGTCGACCTCGACGTTCACCAGGGCGACGGCACTGCCGCCATCTTCCAAGATGACCCCTCGGTCTTCACCTTTTCGATGCACTGCGGCGACAATTTCCCATTTCGCAAGCAGACCGGCGACCTGGATATCGAACTGCCCGCGGGGATGCAGGATGCGGCCTATCTGCGGCTGTTGGCGGATATCCTGCCCGGTCTGCTTGACCAGGTGCGGCCCGACCTGGTGCTCTACGATGCCGGTGTAGACCCGCATGTGGAAGACAAACTGGGCAAGCTGGCGCTGACCGACGCCGGTCTATTCAGCCGCGACCGCACTGTGCTGGAGCAATGCGCCTGCCGTGGCATCCCCACGGTGGGGGTGATCGGCGGCGGTTATGCCGCCGATGTCGACCGGCTGGCGCGGCGGCACTGCCTGCTGCACCAGGCCGCGGGCGAGGTCTTCTATGCCTATCGCATGTAGC
>QEUY01000380.1 GCA_003577365.1 Chloroflexota bacterium
GGGGATTTGACGGATGCGAACCCGCTAGTCTATCATCGCGCTAGATGCCGGGTCAGAAGTATGGGCCGGATTTATCCATAAGGAGCAGCGAATCGACCGCCATGAATAGCTACGGCGTTGACGGGGCCACCCCTGGCGCGGGCCAAGACATTGCCCCTGTACAGACCCAGCACTTCCGCTTTGTCGGCATCCTCTACCACCCGAAAAAGCCCGAATCGCAAGAACTTGCCACCCAGATCGGCGGCTTCCTACACGGTCAAGGCGTCGGCGAGATCTGGTATGAGTCGGCGTGGGAGAGCGAAGCGGTGATGGAGCATCTGCCCAACGTCGACCTGTTGATCACGTTGGGCGGCGACGGCACGCTGCTGCGCGCCGCCCGCCTGGGCGCGCGCCACCAGGTGCCCATGCTGGGCGTCAAGATGGGGCGTCTGGGCTTTTTAGCCGAGATTCAGCCCGAAGATTGGCAGCGCCCCTTGCACCAGATGTTGCAGGGCGACTATTGGGTCGAAAAGCGCCTGATGGTGCGCGCCCGCGTCTATCGCCCCGGCGCAAACTCCGACCGCGAACCGGTCTGCCTCTGCGAATATGACGCGCTCAACGATGTGGTGTTGAGCCGCGGCGGGCTGGCGCGCGTGGTGCGGATCAGCGCCCAACTGGATGGCGGCTACCTGACCACCTACACCTGTGATGGTTTAATTGTGAGCACGGCCACGGGCAGCACCGGCTATGCTTTGGCGGTGGATGGCCCGATCTTGCCGCCGGAGTTGCGCAATATCCTGGTGATCCCGATTGCCCCCCACCTCAGCATGGATCGGGCCGTGGTGCTGGCCGAAGGGACCGAAATCCGCCTGCAGGCCTACACCGACCATGAGGCCATGCTCACGGTCGACGGCCAGTTCGTGGTGGAAGTGCGCAACGGCGACACGGTGATGGTGACCGGCAGCCCGCATTTGGCTCAGTTCATCCGGCTGCGCGACCGCAGCTACTTTTACCAGGCATTGATGGACAAACTGCGCTGGCCGGATGCCAAGGAAAACAACGCATGACCGACGGAAACCCAGCCCCCGCGGAGACTGTAGCCCCCGCCGTTCCTCCCATTCAGACAGGAACCGGCGGCGGGCAGCCTCAACCCCTCTATTGCGCTAACCATCCCGGCGTGGAGACGCTGCTGCGCTGTAACCGCTGTGGCAAACCGATCTGCCTCAAATGCGCCGTGTTGACGGACGTGGGCTACCGCTGCAAAGAGTGCATTCGCGGGGTACAGGCCAGCTACTTCAACGCGCTGCCGCTGGATAACCTGATCGCCTTCGGCGTGGCGCTGGTGGTGACGGCGCTGGCCTCACCGCTGGCGACCTTCGTCTTTGGCATGTTCGGCTTCTGGGGGTTGATCCTGGCCTTTATGGTGGGCACAGCCGCCGGCAGCGTGCTGGGGCAGATCGTCCGTGCCGCCGTGGGCCGCCGCCGCGGACGCCAACTGCCCTATTTTGCGCTGGCGGGCATTATCTTGGGGATCTTGGTCGGCAGCATGGGCGGGCTGCTCTTCCTGGGGCTGTCGCCGATCAACATCGGACAACTGATCTTCGCCGTCTTGGCGGCCACGTCAGCCTACCAATTTTTGCGATAGGTTGCTTGCGGGCTGCAAATTGTTGTGCTATCATGCGGGCAGGCTTCATTCGTCTATTCACACCCGTCCGTACTCATCCGTCTGTGCTCATCCGTCTGTGCTCATTGGGAGAACGTTGGGAGGCCCCTCGTGCATGCCACTGTCCGCTGGTTGGCCCTGGCGCTGACCGCCCTTCTGCTGGTTGCGTGTACCCGCGAACGCCCTACGCCGCCACCCACCGCAACGCTATCTGCGTCCGCGGCAGAGCCTGCTACGGCGACGCCGCCCTCTAACGAACCCCAGGTCAGCAGCACCACACCGCAAGCGGGCGCGGCCCCCATCCTGACGCCCACCCTGGCGCTGACGGTCACCCCCACTCCCCAGAGCGGCGAGACCTTCCAGTATGTGGTGCGCGACGGCGACACGCTCGGTTCCATTGCTCTGCGCTTTGGCACCGACGTCGACACGCTGCGCGAGCTGAATAACCTGAGCAGCGACGCGCTCTACGTCGGCCAGCCCATCTACGTCCCCTTTGTAGAAGGGATGACCGCCGAAGGCATGCCCACGCCCACGCCAGGCCCGGCGCGCTACACCATTCAGCCGGGCGACACGCTCTCCGCCATCGCCTTGCGCTTTGGCGTGGACACGATCCAGATCATCGAGGCCAATAACCTGCTCGATTCCAACAACCTGGTCGTCGGCTCCACGATCATCATCCCTGGGGCGCAGCCTGAACCCGGCACGGCCGGCGAGGAAGCAGCAGAGGCTGCCGAAGGCACATCTGCTGGTGTTATCCACGTCGTCCAGGCGGGCGAAGGGCTGTTCGATATCGCCGACATCTACGGTGTCTCCGCCGACGAACTGGCTACGGTCAACAACATCAGCAACCCCAATATGCTGCGCGTCGGCCAAGAGTTGATCATCCCCGGCGTCACAGCCCAGCAGGCCGCGGCCGCGCGCGGCAACATCCACGTGGTGAAGGCGGGGGAAAGCCTCATGGGCATTGCGCTGCAATATGGCGTGACCGTCGAGGAGATCCTCGCCGCCAACGACATCAAAAACCCCGACGCCATCTACGAAGGACAAGAGCTGATCATCCCAGGGGATTGACCGGGCTTGACGCTAAGCGTATAACATACTTCATCCCAGATTTTGCATTGGCGCGTCTATTCCGGCGTGACATAGGCAGCAGTGAGACCGCCATCCACCCTGAACTCCGTGCCGGTCACATACGACGATTCATCCGAGGCCAGATAGAGCGCGGCCTGCGCGATCTCGTCTGCTTCGCCAAAACGCCCCATCGGGATATGCACCAGACGGCGCTGCCGTTTGGCCTCGCTGTCGAGAAAGCGCATCAGCAGTTCGGTGCGCAGCGGGCCGGGGCAGAGCGCGTTGACGCGGATGTTCTCACGCGCGTGGACGACCGCCAGCTCGCGCGTCAGCGCCAACACACCGCCCTTGCTGGCGGTATAGGCCAACTGCGGCGTGGCGGCCCCCACCAGCGCCACAAACGACGCCGTGTTGATGATGCTCCCCCCTCCGGCGCGGCGCAGCGCCGGAATCCCGTATTTGCAGCCCAGATAGACCCCCTTGAGATTGACCGCCATGGTCAGGTCCCAGACGGCCTCGTCGGTGTTGACCGCGTCGCCATCCTGGCTGTGCATGATGCCGGCGTTGTTGAACAGCACATTGAGCTTGCCAAAGGCCCGCTCTGCCGCCTCCACCATGGCCGCACAGTCAGCCGCGCGCGCCACATCGGCATGAACATAACGGGCGCGGCCGCCCTGCCGCTGCACGGCCTCGACCGTCGCCTCGCCCCCGGCGTCGTCGATATCCACCACCACCACCTGCGCGCCCTCTTGGGCAAAACGCAGCGCCGTGGCGCGGCCAATGCCTGCGCCGCCACCCGTGATCAACGCCACCTTATTGGCTAATCGCATCTGCTGGCTCCATTATTCGCTTCAAAACCCGCCAGAAAATCGGCCACCGCCCCGAAGATCGCCGTCTCCACGCCGGGCGTCTCCAAATTGAACCAGATGATGCCAGGCATGCGCCGGAACCAGGTCAACTGGTGGCGCACAAAGCGGTGCGTCTCGATCTGAATGCGGGCAATGGCTGCCTCTAAATCCATCTCGCCTTGGAGATAGGCCGCGATCTCGCGATAGCCCAGGCTGGTCATGGCAGGCAGCGTGGGCGCATAGCCTGCGGCCATCAGCCGCGCCGTCTCCTCCACCCAACCGGCCTGCACCATCGCCGCCACCCGGCTGTCGATGCGCGCATAGAGCGCGGGCCGCGGCCGCTCCAGCCCGATCTGCAGAATCGCATAGGGGGGCGGGTCGGCCCCCTCCAGTTCCACTTTGGACTTGCCGGTGAGCAGGGCGATCTCCAGGGCGCGCAGCAGCCGCCGCGGGTTGTTGCGGTCGACCACCGCGGCGGTGGCTGGGTCGACTGCGGCCAGACGGCGAAAAAGCTCCTCGCGGCCCTGCGCGGCCAAGACAGCCTCCAGCTCAGCGCGCAGGGCCGGGTTGGGCGGCACTTCGGGGATGCGCAGCCCTTCGACCACGGCGCGCAGATAGAGCGCCGTGCCGCCCACCAAAAAGGGCACGCGCCCGCGGGCATGGATGGCGTCGATGGCGGCATAGGCCAGCCGTTGATACTCGGCCAGCGTAATGCTCTGATCCGGCGGGCAGAGGTCGATCAGATGATGGGGCACGCGCGCGAGTTCGTCCGGCGTGGGCTTGGCCGTGCCGATGTCCATGCCTTGGTAGAGCTGGCGGCTGTCTGCCCCCACGATCTCGCCGTCGAAGCGTTCGGCAAGCTGGAGGCTCAACTCGGTCTTGCCCACGGCGGTCGGGCCGAGCAGCACGACCAGCGGCAGCCGGGGCGCAGCAGGGGGTACGCTGGGCAGGTTGTCTTGACGGTTCATCGCGCGTGCGGCTCCCCGTCTACCCTGTCACCGCGTGGCGGATATGCTCGATTGCCTGAAGTCGCCCGGCCCCATCCATTTGGATGGCGACCACGTCGATGCGCCATGGCCCGCGCCAACCCATAGCCTGCACATAGGCCGCACCGACCGCGGCCAGCCGTGCCTGTTTGGCAGGGGTCACCGAGGCCAGCGCCGAGCCATAGGCCTGCCCGCGGCGCGTGCGCACCTCGACGATCACCAGCCAGGAGACCACCGCCCCGCCTTGGCTGTAGTCGGGCGCGTGGTCTTGGGCGACGAGGTCGATCTCCCCCGTCGCACAGCGCCAGTTGCGGGCAAGGATCGTCAGCCC
>QEUY01000381.1 GCA_003577365.1 Chloroflexota bacterium
TGCGCGGCTGGGGTGAAGCCATCCCCCTCAGCGTCGACCTGGTGGGCTTCCTCAAGCCCACGGTGCTGCACCCGCTCTTTGGCGGCGATGTGGTGGCGGAGCTGCGCCGCGTCCAGCTGCGCGCCCTGGAGCAAGGCGTCACCGGCCTGCGCGATGTCAACACCGTCTTTGTGGGCTGGGTGACGGCGACGCTGGCGCTGCTGGGGTGGATCGCATATCGCCGCCGGGTGCGTATCTGGGCGTGGACCGCGCTGGTCTTTGGCCTCTTTTGCCTCGGCCCCTTTTTGCAGATCAATGGGCGCTACCGATTTGACCTGGACGGCGTGGAGGCGACCTTTCCGCTGCCCTTTGCGCTGCTGCACTATCTGCCCATCATCAAGGCCAACCGTGCGCCCAACCGCAACAGCGTGCTGCTGATGCTGGCGCTGGCCGTGCTGGTGGGCTATGCGCTGGCCTGGCTGCTCCAGCGCCGCGGCGCAGACACGCCGCCATCACGTTCACTTTGGCGGCGGCCACAAGGCTGGCTGGCCGCGGGCTTGTGCGCGGCGATCCTCTTCGAGCATCTCGCCGTGCCGCTGCCGCTCTCCGACGCGCGCGTGCCGGAGGTCTACACGCAGATCGCCGCCGACCCCGACCCGATCAGCGTGATGCATCTGCCGCTGGGCTGGCGCAACAGCTTCGAAGTCTTTGGCGCGGAGCGCACGCAGTTGCAGTACTATCAGACGGCGCACGGCAAACCGATGCTGGGCGGCAACATCAGCCGCGCCCCCGCCTTCAAGCTGGACTACTTCAAGCGCATCCCGCTCTTTCAGGTGCTGGACGATCTCCAGGCCGGGCGCGACCCCGACCCAGCGGCGCTGGCCCAAGCCCAGGCGCAGGCCGGCGACCTGTTCTATCTCTACAACACGCGCTATCTGCTGCTCATGCCGCCCATCCCGGAACGGTATCCATACATCGACACCTGGGCGCGTGTCTGGGCGTTCGCCAAGGCCACGCTGCCCCTGGAGCCGGAGCCGTTCTGGACGGGGCAAGGCATCGAGGCCTATCGCGTGGTGCAGCCGCAGGGCAGCGACCGCTTCACGCTTGACCTGGGCGCGCCCGGCACTTTTCCCTATCGCGGCGAGGGCTGGGACGCAGCCGAGACCGATGCGCCCTATGACACCAGCGCCATCTGGGCCACAGGCGTATCCAGCCGCCTCTTTATGCCGCTGCGCGGAGTGGACCGCGCCGCCACCTATCAGGTCCGCATCCGCGTCCATCCCTTTGCCTATCCCAACGGCCCGCAGCAGCGCGTGGCCCTGGTTGTCAACGATATGGAGCTTGCCGAGCAGCCACTGTCCGCCTCCTGGCAAGAGACAACCTGGCTGGAGGTGCGCTGGGATGTGCCCGGCGCGCGGCTGGTCGACGGGCTGAACCGGCTGGAGCTGCGCTGGGCGCACCAGGCCGCGCCGCGCGCCGTCTTGCGCGGCACGCGCGCCATCGGCACGACGGGCGTGCAACTGCCCATCGACGCCGACCTCAAGGCGTTTGGCGAGGGGGCGTTTATGGCGCTCTTTGACGAGGAGGGCAACCAGATCGAGGCGTCGGCGGGCCGCCGCGGGGTCAATGTGACGGTATTGAATCCCGCGACCGGCGATGTGCTGGAGAAAAAGGGCTTCGACACCGCGGCCAACGTCTATGAGAGTGAGGCGCTGGCCGCGTATTTGGCGGAGATTCCCGCCGGGCAGATCGTGCTGGTCGCCAGCTTGGGAGACGCCGCGGCGCACCTGACCCCGGCAGCGGTGGACGGTCTGCGCAACCTGGGCGCAGAGGTGACGCTCGAAGGGCTGGCGGGAAACTACTTTGCCATCGCCGGCGTACAGGGGGCCGCGCCCGGCAGCGCGGCGCAGAGCATCGCGCCCGGCGAAGCGTTTCTGAGCATCAGCCTCGACCGCGACCGCCGCCCGCTCGCCGCCGCCGTCGACTGGGTGGAGGTGAGCAGGTAGGCAGATGGGCAGAGGACTCCTCTGCCCCTACTGCCTACTGCCCACTCCCCCTGTCCGCCCTTTACGGTAGACACTCTCCAATCGCTCCCAGGGGAGGGAGCGGGTACGCAGGCGCAGGAGGGTGTACATCGCCTTGTAGATTTCGGTCTTGCTGATCTTGCTGCTGCCCTGGGTGCGGTTGACAAAGGTGATAGGGGTCTCGCCGATGCGGAAGCCCGCCTCTTGGCAGAGAAAGGCCATCTCGATCAGAAAGCTGTACCCGCCGCTGAAGATCGTCTCCAGCGGGATGGTCTCCAGCACAATGCGGCGATAGCAGCGAAAGCCCGCCGTGCAATCGCGCGTGGCGACGCCCAAAAAAAGGTAGGCGGCGCGGTTGGCGACAAAACTGACCAGCTTACGCAGCCGCGGCCAGCCGACCACGCTCCCCCCCGGCACATAGCGGCTGCCCACCACCATATCGTCGCCGCCCTGCGCCTTGGCCAAGAGCGCGGGCACGTCGGCGGGGTTGTGGCTGAAGTCGGCGTCCATGGTGCAGAGATAGGCATAGCCGCGCGCCAGGCCATAGGCGAAGCCCGCCTTATACGCTGTACCCAGCCCCAGCTTGCCGCTGCGGTGCAGCACGGCCACCCCGGCGTCACGCGCTGCCAAGTCATCGGCCAGCGCGCCCGTGCCGTCGGGCGAATGGTCGTCCACGATCAGCACATGCAGATCGCCCGGCAGACTGCGCAGTTGCCGGACCAGCGCGGGCAGGTTTTCACGTTCGTTATAGGTCGGCACAATCATCAACGCCGACCCGGACCAGGCCGGATTCATACCGTTTTGCCGTAATCGAGCAAGTGCAACAGCGTACAGACACGATGTTACTATACGTTACTATACGGACACGATATCCCGTACGGACACGATAGTTCGTGTCCGTACCATATCATTCAGAACAAATGAATGCCGACAGCGTACCCGACAGTCATCATATCAAAGAAGTGGCCGAACCGGTCAAATTCCCGCTCACTGACCACAACGACCGCCAGATCGCGCTGCTGCTTGCCGCCGTGGCGCTGGCGCTCTATCTGCGCACGCTGGCCCCCGACCTGCTGCCCGGCGACCCCGGCGAGTTCCAGTTTGCCGCCTGGCGCTTTGGGCTGGCCCACCCCACCGGCTATCCTCTCTATCTGCTGGCGGGCGGGGTCTGGCAGCGGATCCTGGCGCTGGTGGGGATCAGCCCGGCAGCGGCGCTCAACGGGCTGTCGGCGGTGCTGGCCGCGACCGCCGTGGGCCTGACCTATTTGGTCATGCTGCGCTGGACGGCAGGGCCGCTGGCGCTGCGCCGCTTGGCCGCGGTCTACAGCGCCGTGCTGCTGGGAACCAACCTCACCTTCTGGTCACAGGCGCTGATCGCCGAGGTCTACGCGCTGCACATGGTCTTGGTACTGGGCGTGCTGCTGGCGGCCCAGCGTCTGGCCCCCAGCGCGCCGGGGCTGCCGCGGGCACAGGCCGCCGCGCGCCCTCTGCTGATCTTGGCGGGCGTCGTGGGGCTGGCGCTCACCCATCACGGCATGGCGCTGCTGCTGATGCCGGGGCTGGCGATCTATCTGGCGTGGGCGGGCGCAGGCTGGCGCGACCTGCCTCGGCGCGCCTGGGTCGCCGCGGCGGCGCTGCTGCTCGCCCCGCTGCTGCTCTATCTCTATCTCCCGCTGCGCGCCGGGCCGGAGGCATCTCCCTGGCTCCATCAACGGCTGGGCGACGGCACGCTCGACCTCTACACCAACACTTGGGCGGGCTTTTTATACTTTCTCACCGGCCAATCGATCTCGGTCGGCTTTCGCGATCTGGCAGGCGCGCTCGGCCAACTGCCGCAAGCGGGCTGGCTGTGGCGCTATCACTTGAGCTGGGTTGGGCTGGTGATGATGGCGCTGGGCATCGGCTGGCTGGTGCGCCAGCGCGCCTGGCCCGTGCTGGCGCTGACCGCCAGCTATGCGCTGATCCAGCAGATCTTTATCCTCTTCTACAACATCGGCGACATCCTGGTCTATTACATCCCGCTCTATGCCGTGGGCGCGCTGTGGGCGGGGTTTGGGCTGTTGGGGTTGAGCACCGGCTGGCGCACGGTCAACGCGCGCGACGATGTAGCTCTGCACGAGTTTGCCGAGGAGCAAGCGCCGTCGGTTGACACTGCGCCCGGCAACGGCGCAGCCGCGCAGACCCCGGTCCCTGCGGTGGGCGGATTAGCGGTGGCAGGCCGCATCCTCGCCGGCCTGCTCCTGCTCTGGGTGCTGCGCGACGTCGCCGCGGTCGCGGCCGCGATCGACCAGTCGCAGAGCTACGGCGCGCGCCGCCAGTGGGATGCCATCCTGGCGGCGCAGCCCCCCGCAGACGCGATCCTCGCCAGCAACGACCGCAACGAGATCGTGCCCCTCTTTTATCTGCAGAACGTGGAGCAGCGCGGCCAGGGCATGACCGGTCTCTTCCCGCTGATCGCGCCCGACGCACGCTTTGCCGACATCGGCGCGACGCTCGACACGGCGCTGGCCGCGGGGGGCGGCCAGCCGGTCTATCTGATCAAACCCATGCCGGGGCTGGAGATAAAATACCAACTGGCCCCTGCCGCGCCGCCGCTGGTGCAGGTACTCGGCCCGCATGTGCCGCAGCCGGCGCACCGGCTCGACCGGCCCTATGGCCCGCTGCGTCTGATCGGCTACGATTGGCAGCCCAACGCCGATGCCGTGCAGGTGCGCGTCGTCTGGCAGGTGGTCGATCCGCTGAGCGACGACTACACCGCCACGGCACAACTGCTCGGCGCTGCCGGGACAAAGCTGGCGCAGGATGATTTTCCGCCCGGCGGCGACTATTACCCTTCCTCG
Source organism: Chloroflexota bacterium (assembly GCA_003577365.1). Classification (GTDB taxonomy): domain Bacteria; phylum Chloroflexota; class Anaerolineae; order Caldilineales; family Caldilineaceae; genus QEUY01. The sequence continues at coordinate 4,844 of QEUY01000381.1, forward strand.
CT
>QEUY01000382.1 GCA_003577365.1 Chloroflexota bacterium
GTCACCAACCCGATCAGCTTCACCGGCACGGCGGATATCCCCAGCTTTGTGCCCGGCTTTTTCGGCGGCGAGTTCTGGGAACGCTGGGAACATTATGTCGAGCGCACGCCCATCTTCCATGCCCACCAGGTACGCACCCCGGCGTTGATCCAGCACGGCGACGCCGACGAGCGCGTGCCATTGGAGCAGGGGCTGCAATTCTACATGGCGCTGGAGCGCCGCGGCGTGCTGGTGGAAATGGTCATCTACCCGCGCCAAGGCCACGCCATCGCCGAGCCGCGGCTCTTGGCCGACGCCATCCGCCGCAACCTCGCATGGTTTACCGCCAAACTGGCCCCCGCGCGCCCCGCATGATCCGTCTTTCCACCGTTTCCCGGCGCGACCGGTGGATCGTCGCCGGGCTGCACGGCATTGGCTTGGCGCTGCTGGCACTCCATCTTTTTGTCCGCACCCTGCCGCCCAGCGCGACCCCCATCCCCGAACCCGGCGACGCCGAAGCCGCCTGGTGGGGGCTGTGGCCGGTTATCTATCTGGCGACACCGTATGTCATCGCCGGCGCGCTCGCCGTCCTCGCCGCCATGGGCTGGGGCTGGGCACGACTTGCCCGACCTGGCGCGCCCGCCGCTCGATCCCTGCCCTATGCCCGCCCTGCCGTCGCGCTGCTGCTGGCGCTGGCCTTCTTCGCCTTTCCCATCGCGCACACCCGCTGGGGCGACGCCTATATGCTGGCCCACGGCATCGCCTGGCCCGACCCCGCGCTGCGGCTCACCCACTCTTGGCAAGCGCCGCTGGATGTCTTCCTGCACAGCCAGGTCTGGCTGGCGCTGCACGGCAGCCTGGGCTGGCAGGATGCAACACCGGTCTACCGGCTGCTCAGCCCGCTGGCGGGGCTGCTCTATCTAGGCGGCGTGCTGGCGATCAGCGCCGACGAACGGTTTGCCCCTGGCTGGCTGAGCTTCGGGCTGTTGACCAGCTTGGGGCTGATACAGCTATTTTTTGGCTATGTGGAAAACTACAGTTTTGCCGCGGCGGGCGTGCTACTCTACCTGGCCTGGGGCCGGCGCGTGCTGGCGGGGTACAGCCCGCTCTGGCAGGCAGCGGCGCTCTTGGCGTTGACCCATGCCACCCACCCCAGCACGATTATCTTAGCGCCCAGCCTGCTCTTTCTGGGCTGGCGGGTGGCGCAGCGCCGGCTAGATGAGGCCGGCGTGCATGGAACCAGAAGCAGGGGGCGCGTCGTCTTTGGCGTGATCCTGTCGATCATGCTGCCCATGCTGCTGGCCGGCGGCGCGACCATTCTGCTGATGGAGCGCGGCGGGCATGGGCTGGCCGCGCTGCTGACCACCGACCGGCCCGGCGGCGGCGACGGTCGCTGGTTTGTGCCGCTATGGCAGACGACGACGCGCTGGGAGCATTACACGCTCTTGAGCTGGCCGCATCTGCGCGATGTGATCAACCAGCAGCTTTTGGTCGCGCCGGTTGTGCTGCCCGCACTGCTCTGGCTGGGCCTCTGCTGCCGGAACATGTCCGGCGCAGCACTCGTATCCAAGCTTGGGGCAGGAGAAGCTGGGCTGCGGCGCAGCACGCTGCGTTTCTATGCGCTCGCCGCCGTCTGCTATCTGGCCTTCACGCTGGTCTGGAACCCGGACTACGGCGGCCAGCGCGATTGGGATCTGTTTAGCCTGGCCGCCCTGCCCGCCGCGCTGTGGCTGTTGGCGCTGGCCCCGTGGGTCGCCACGCGGCGGGCGCTGGCAGCGGGGATGTTCCCGCTGATCTTGCTTCAGGCGCTGCACACGGCGGCCTGGGTCTATCAAAACACGCTGCCGTGGGAATGGCCGTAGGAGCTACGTCCCATCGCGGTGGCCCCATCGCGGGGGTATGTAGAGGAATTGATGAAATTGATCGATGCCTAGTCGTAGCGGCGGTATGATGGTCATTGACAAATAGATGCAGCAATTGTCATTCCGTTCACGCAGCCTGACTGTATCTGGCAGCAAACGGGCCGCCACAGGGGGCGGCATGGCACACGGGCCGCCACGGGGGGCGGCCCCTACGCATATCCTTGCGCGATCAAGCCGTCATACCGCTGCGACAGGGGATCGTGAGTTGTGCGGGTGTGGCCCGAAAACCGCACCGATGGGTCAGTCAAGCTGATTTTGAACTCGAAAATATAGATACACTATGAGCCGTTACGATTTACAATCTCGCCCCAAAGCGCGCCCACCCAAGATCCGCGGCGCGGCCGGGCGCGCGCCCAAACGCAACCGCTCGTTTATGCGCGGCTTCGTCGGCGGCGTGCTGACCTTTCTGGCCCTGGCTGCCTTTGGCCTGGGCATCGCCCTGATCGGCTATGCCACCATCGCCGGCAACCTGCCCGCGCCCACCGAGCTGACCAACCGCGCCAGCACCTTTCAAAGCACGCGCATCTTGGACCGCGAAGGCAACCTGCTCAACGAGACCTTTGACCCCAACGCGGGGCGGCGCACCGTCGTGCCGCTCGGCCAGATCTCGCCCTATCTCGTCCAGGCGACGATTGCCACCGAGGATGCCAACTTCTACCGGCATCAGGGCGTGGACCCGATCGCGCTGACGCGCGCCCTCTACTATGCCGTGCTGGAGCGCGGCCTGGTCTCCGGCGCGTCGACCATCCCCCAGCAGTTGGTCAAGATGGTCTTTCTGTCGCCCGAACAGACCCTGACGCGCAAAGTCAAAGAGGCGATCCTCTCCGCCGAGATCAGCCGCCGTTACAGCAAAGAGCAGATCCTGGAGATCTATCTCAACGAGCTGTATTACGGCAACTTCGCCTATGGCGTGGACGCCGCCGCCGAGACCTATTTTGGCAAAAGCGTGACAGAGCTAACGTTGGGCGAAGCCGCGCTGCTGGCCGGGCTGCCCCAGCTTCCTGCCTTCTATGACCCCTACGCCCATCCCGACCGCGCCAAAAAGCGCCAATCGGTGGTGCTGGGGCTGATGGTCGACGCAGGCTATATCACGCCTGCCGAGGCTGACGCCGCCTGGCTGGAGCCGCTGGCCTATGAGCCGCTGGCCTTCGACCTGAAGGCCCCGCATTTTACCCTCTTTGTGCGCCAACAACTGGAGTCGCTGCTCGGCCCTGAGGCGCTCTACAAGACCGGTCTCGACGTAACTACCACGCTCGACCCCGACTTGCAGGAGGCCGCCCAGCAGATCGTGCATGACCAGGTCGCCCTGCTCGCCGACCGCAACGTCTCCAACGGCGCGCTGGTGGCGCTGCGCCCCAACACGGGCGAGATCGCCGCCTTTGTGGGCAGCGCCGACTTCGACAACGTCGAGATCGACGGCCAGGTCAACATGGCGCTTTCCCCGCGCCAGCCGGGCAGTTCGATCAAGCCGCTGGTCTATCTTGCCGCGTTTGAACAGCCGGAAAAGCCTGCCGCCGAACGCTGGACCCCCGGCACGCTGATCGCCGACATCCAGCAGCCGTTCCCCGACGGGGCCAACCCGCCCTATGTGCCCACCAACTATGACAACCAAGAGCACGGCATGGTGACGGTGCGCACCGCGCTGGCGAACAGCTACAACATCCCGGCAGTGCGCGCCCTCGAAACCGTGGGACTGCCCGACTTCTTGGAGTTGGCCCGCCGCCTGGGCATCACCGCCTTGACCCGGCCCGACTATGGCTTGAGCCTGAGCTTGGGCGGCGGCGAGATGCCGCTCTTGGAGCTGACCGGCGCCTATGCCGTGCTCGCCAACGGCGGCAAACGCATGCCGCCCGTCGCCATCCGCAAGATCACCGACAGCCAGGGCAACGTCATCTGCGAACTGGGCAGCGCCCAACCTTGCCAGCCGCCCAGCGCCGGCGGCGGCGAACAGGTCATCAGCGCGGTGGACGCCTTTCTGATCACCGACATCCTCAGCGACAACGAGGCGCGCAGCCCCGCCTTTGGCCCCAACTCCGTCCTGCGGCTGGACCGCCCGGCCGCGGCCAAGACCGGCACGACCAACGACTTTCGCGACAACCTGACCATGGGCTATACGCCGCAACTGGTTACCGGCGTCTGGGTGGGCAACACCGACTACAGCGAGATGCGCGCCATCTCCGGCGTCACCGGCGCGGGGCCGATCTGGAACCAGTTCATGCTGGCCGCGCACGCCGGCGAACCGGTGATGGAGTTCACGCCGCCGCCGGGGGTGCGCCAAGTTGAGGTCTGCGCCGACACCGGCACGATCCCCAGCCCCGCCTGCCCCGAACGGCGCGTGCGCTGGTTCGCCGAAGACCGCCCGCCGCTGCCGCCGGAAAAAGACCTCTATCAGATCGTGCGGCTGGATCGCAACACCGGGCGGCTGGCCAACGAGTTCACGCCGCCCGACGCCATCGAGGAGAAGGTCTTTAAGATCTATCCGGAACCCTATCGCGCTTGGGCCGAGGCGCACGGCATCCCGCAGCCGCCCGCCAGCCCTGAAGATGCGTTTGAGTTCCAGCCGGAGTTATTTATCCGCCAGCCGGTGGAAGGCGAGGTCGTCAGCGGCATCGTGCAGGTCTACGGCTCGGCCAACGTGCCCGGCTTCAGCAGCTATGAGCTGCAATATGGCGTCAGCCACGACCCTGGCGCGTTCAGCCCACCGATCAGCGGACCCTATGGCGCGCCGGTGATCGACGGGCTGCTGGGCGAATGGGATACCACGGGGCTGGGCGACGGGCCGCACACGCTGCGGCTGTTGGCGCATGACAACGCCGGCGGGGCCTTCGAACAGCGCGTGCGCGTCTTTGTGGCGCATCCCACCGCCGCGCCGCCGCCCACCGCCACCTGGACGCCTGTGCCGGAAGCGCCGACCGCGCCGCCCATCGCCACCGATACCCCCTG
>QEUY01000383.1 GCA_003577365.1 Chloroflexota bacterium
CTCGCTGGCGAGCTGGATAAAGCGGGCGTTGTATTCCAGGGCGCGCAGCTTCCAAGAGAGATAGTGCGGGTCGATGGGGATGCAGTGGCCGCCCAGCCCTGGCCCTGGTGTAAACTTCATAAAGCCGAAGGGCTTGGTGGCGGCAGCCTGGATCACCTCCCAGGCGTCGAGGTTGAGCTTGTCGCACATCAGCAGCAGCTCGTTGGCAAGGGCGATGTTGACGGCGCGAAAGGTGTTCTCAAAGAGCTTGACCATCTCGGCGGTATCCGACGAGGAGACGGGGACCAGCGTTTCGATGGCCTGGCCGTAGAAGGCGCTCACGACCTCAAGACAGGCCGGGGTGACGCCGCCGATCACCTTGGGCGTGTTGCGCGTCACCCAGTCGGTGCGGCCTGGGTCGACGCGTTCGGGCGAGAAGGCCAGAAAGAAATCTTGGCCGACGACCAGCTTTTGGCCGTTGCTGCCGGCCTGCAGCATGGGCAGCAGCACCTCGGTGGTGGTGCCGGGATAGGTGGTGGACTCCAGCACAATCGCCGTGCCGGGGTGCAGATGGCGTGCGATCTGCTCGCCTGCCGCCAGGATGAAGGACATATCCGGGTCGCCGGTCTTGTTGAGCGGCGTGGGCACACAGACCGAGGCCCCGTCACACTCGGTCAGCACGGCATAGTCGGTGGTGGCGCGGAAGCTGCCGCGCGGCGGCGCGGCGACACCCTGCGCGCCAGCAGCAGGGGCCGGCGTAGCCGCGCCCGCGGCGACCCGCTCGCCCAGCACATAGGGCGCCAGCTCGGCGTCGCTGATATCCTCGATGTAGGAGCGGCCGCGGTTAAGTTGGGCCACGCGCGCCGCGCTGATGTCGATGCCGGTGACGTGATAGCCGGCCTGGGCAAAGGTGAGCGCCAGGGGCAGCCCGACATAGCCCAAGCCGATCACGGCGACATGGGCCTGCCGCGATTCAAACCTGCGGATTAACTCGTCTTTCATCGTCGCGTCTTTCTCTCCGGCCCGCATCTCACACGCACACAGTACAACGCAGCACAGTCCAGCACACAAGCTGGGGGTGCAGGCGCAAGCGGGAATGCGCCTGCACCCCGCGCGGCCTCAGGCGATGCTCAACAGCCCGCGGCGGCGCAGTTCCTCTAGGATCGTTTCGACGATGTCGTCCACGCTTTGGACATCGGTCTCGACCAGGATTTCGGGCCGCTCCGGCTCCTCATAGGGCGAGGAGACGCCGGTAAACTCGGGGATCTCGCCGGCCAGCGCCTTGGCATAGAGTCCCTTGGGGTCGCGGCGTTTGCAGACGTCGAGGTCGCACTTGACATACACCTCGATAAAACGGCCCGCGGGCAGCAGCGACCGGGCAAACTCACGGTCAGCCTTGAAGGGCGAGATAAAGGTGCAGAGCGTCAGGTTGCCATGTTCAAAACCCAGCCGCGCCACTTCGGCCACACGCCGGATATTCTCCTTGCGGTCGGCGGGCGAGAAGCCGAGGTCGCCGTTGAGGCCATGGCGCACGTTGTCGCCGTCCAGATAGTTGGTCTGGCAGCCCTGCTCAAAGAGCCGTTTCTCAAGCTGGCGCGCCACGGTCGATTTGCCTGACCCCGACAGCCCGGTGAACCAGAGCACCGCGGCGCGGTGGCCGTTGCGCCGCTCGCGCATCTCGCGCGTGATGTGCGTGCCTTCCCAGACCACGTTGGCCGAGCGCCGGCGTTCGGGGTTGGCCGCGATCACCTCGTCGAGCGTGCGGGCGCGGCGGCGGATCATGCCGGCGGCGACCGTGACGTTGCTGTAGGGGTCGATCAGGATAAAGCTGCCGGTGCTGCGGTTGAGCTTGTAGGGGTCGAAGAAGATCGGGCGCGTGCTGGTGATCTGGACACGGCCGATCTCGTTGAGGTTGAGCGTATGCGCCGGGTCGCGATGCAGTGTGTCGACGTCGATGCGATAGTTCAGCCCTGAGATAAAGGCGCGCACCTGGTGGGTCGTATGCTGGAGGATGTAGGCCCCGCTGGGGTTCATCGGTTCTTCGTTGAGCCAGCAGAGCGTGCATTCCAACTGGTCGCCGATCTGCGGCAGGTTGTTGCGGCGCACGATCATGTCGCCACGGCTGATGTCGATCTCGTCTTCCAGGGTTAGGATGACCGAATCGCCCGCCGCCGCTTCTTGCAGCTCTTGGTCGAGAAAGTGGATGCCGCGTACTTTGCTGGTCTTGCCCGACGGCAGCACCACCACCTCTTCGCCCGGCGAGATCGTGCCCGAGCTGATCTGCCCGGCGAAGCCGCGGAAATCCTGGTGCGGGCGCACGACCATCTGCACCGGGAAGCGGAAGTCGACCAAGTTGCGGCTGGCGCCGACGTTGACATTCTCCAGATGGTGCAGCAAGGTCGGCCCGTCATACCAGGGCATGGCGTCGCCCTTGTTGACCACGTTGTCGCCCTTGAGCGCCGAGATGGGGATAAAGGTCAGGTCTTGGATCGAGAGCTTGGCCGCAAAGGCGGTGTACTCGGCGACGATGGCGTCATAGACCTCCTGGCGATAGTCCACCAGGTCCATCTTGTTGACCGCGATCAGGATATGCGGGATCTCCAGCAGCGAGGCGATAAAGCCGTGGCGTTTGGACTGTGTCACCACGCCCTTGCGCGCGTCGATCAGGATGATCGCCAGTTCGGCGGTGGATGCGCCGGTGACCATATTGCGCGTATACTGGATATGGCCCGGCGTGTCGGCGATGATGAACTTGCGTTTGGGCGTGGCAAAGTAGCGGTAGGCCACGTCGATGGTGATGCCCTGCTCGCGTTCGGCGCGCAGCCCGTCGGTCACCAGCGCCAGGTCGACATAGGCATCGCCGCGCGCCCGGCTGGCCCGCTCGACGGCCTCCAGTTGGTCTTCAAAGATCGCCTTGCTGTCATAGAGCAGCCGGCCAATCAGGGTGCTTTTGCCGTCGTCCACACTGCCGGCGGTGGTGAAGCGCAGCAGGTCCATGGCGAGATAGGGGTCGTCGGCGTGCGCGGCGGTTACATCTGGGATGGCGGCGGTGATAGGCGTGGTGGCCGGCTGCGCCTGGGTGGTTGTCTGTTCGATCATCGGTTAGAAATACCCTTGCTTCTTGCGGTCTTCCATGGCGGCTTCGCTGCGCTTGTCGTCGGCGCGCGTGCCGCGCTCCGTCACACGGGCGGCGGCGACTTCCTGGATGATCTCCTCGATGGAAGAGGCAGACGATTCGACGGCCCCCGTGCAGGTCATATCGCCGATGGTGCGGAAGCGAACGCGCCTGCACTCGACGCGCTCGTCCGGCTGGATCGAGATATAGGGACAGGCGGCCAGCAAGGTCCCGCCGCGGTTGACGATCTCACGCTGGTGCGAGAAGTAGAGCGACGGGATCGGGATCTGGTTGAGCGCGATGTACTGCCAGATGTCCATCTCGGTCCAGTTGCTGAGGGGGAAGACGCGGAAATGCTCGTCGGGGTGTTTGCGCCCGTTATAGAGCGCCCAGAGTTCGGGCCGCTGGTTCTTGGGGTCCCACTGGCCGAAGCGGTCGCGATGTGAGAAAAAACGCTCTTTGGCGCGCGCCTTTTCCTCGTCGCGGCGTGCGCCGCCTAGGGCGACCTCAAACTTGAACTCGGCCAGGGCGTCGAGCAGGGTCACGGTCTGCAAGACGTTGCGGCTGGCGTTGGGGCCGGTCTCTTCGACCACGCGGCCCTGGTCAATCGAGTCTTGCACATAGCGCACGATCAGGCGCACGTCGAGCTTGTCCACCAACTCGTCGCGAAAGTCGAGGGTCTCTTGAAAGTTGTGGCCGGTGTCGATATGCAAGAGCGGGAAGACGATCTTGCCGGGATAGAAGGCGCGGCGGGCCAGATGGGCCATGACGATGGAGTCTTTGCCGCCGGAGAAGAGCAGCACCGGGCGCTCGAACTGCGCCGCCACCTCGCGCATGACGTAGATGGCCTCGGACTCCAACTGTTTCAGATGCGAACGCTGATAGGAACTCATGGATTGGCGAACCTTTCCAGATAGACATCCCACTGGGGTTGAAAGACGGCAGGCGCCAGCGCGTAGAGCATCGCCAGCGCCCGTTGCCCCATGGTGCGGATCTCCCACTGGGCAGCGGTGTCGACGGCGCGCAGCCAGAGAAAATGGCTCCACGCCGCAAAGTTCATGGTGGTGACGATACGTGTCTCCGCCGCATTGGGCAGCAAAAAGCGGGCATCTTCTTTGCGGATGCCCAACTGGCGCAGCTTGGCATACTTCTCTTCGGCGATGCGCCAGAACTCCTCCAGTTCGGCCATGGCCTCAGGTTGGTTGGCGACGGCCGCGGGGACGACCGGCTGCCAGCCGCCGCGGCTCAGATCGACATAACGCTGTGACTCCTGGCTGAAGCTGGCAAGGCGGTGGCGCACCAACTGGTGCGTACAGGCGCGGCTGATGCCCTCAAAGAGAAAGGTCGCCGCCCCGTGATGTTCCAGCAGCGCGGGGTCGTCGAGCAGCGGCTGGGTGAAGCCCAAAAGCGTGACGCGCATGGGGCCGTCTTGGGCCGGCAGCAGCGCATCTGCGTCCACACCGGCGGGCGGCAGGGTCAGGTCGACATCCTGGAGGGTGCCGCCGAACTCTTCATAGACCTTGGGTGCGATGGCGTGCAGATAGGGCAAGGCGTCGAGGCCCGCGCCGCGGCGGAAGAGGTCGAGCCAAACGCGTGTGTTGCCGCTGACCACCCAACTGCCGCCGCCCAGGTCGCTGACCTCGCAGTGGCGGTTGAGGATGCGCCAGCGCAGCGGGGCGTCGGTATCGTCGAAGCGCAGCGTAGCGACCACATGCTCGATGATGTCTTCGTGGCCCTCG
>QEUY01000384.1 GCA_003577365.1 Chloroflexota bacterium
AACCAAAAGGTCGCCCTGCGCATGCTGGAGCGGCTCGGCTATGCGCCGGACTTGGCGAGCAACGGCAACCAAGTGCTGGACGCCTTGGCCCGCCAACCCTATGACGTCGTGCTGATGGATGTGCAGATGCCCGAACTCGACGGCATCGAAGCCACGCGCCGCATCCGGCAAGACAGCCGGCTTGAGCCGCAGCCCTATATCGTCGCCATGACCGCCCATGCCATGGAGGGCGACCGCGAACAATGTCTGCGCAGCGGCATGAATGACTATGTGAGCAAGCCAGTACGGCTGGAAAGCCTGAGCTTTGTCTTACAGCGTGTGCATGAAGAGCGGCGGAATATGGCCGCCCTGTTCAAGGACTAACGAGAATGGATCATCCTGTCGGGGTCTTGATCGTCGAGGATTCGATTACCCTGTTACGGCTCTACAGCGCGGTCTTAACCCAGGCCGGCTACCAGGTCTGGGAAGCAAACAGCGGGGTGCAGGCCCAAGCCCTGCTGGCCGCGCACCGCCCCCATATCGTTCTCCTCGACCGCGTGCTGCCCGACATCGACGGCAGCGAGATCTGCGCCTGGATCCGGTCGTCCTCGGCGTTTGCCTCCACCTATGTGATCATGCTCTCGGCGCTCAAGACGAGCGAAGATGACCGCCTCGGCGGGCTGGAGGCGGGCGCCGACGACTATCTGGTCAAGCCGGTGGGCAAACGCGAGCTGCTGGCGCGCGTCCAGGTTGCAGCGCGGCTCTGCTCGGCCCAGGCCGCGCTGGCGGCCAGCGAAGCCCAATATCGCACCCTGGCGGAAAACTCGCCGGATGTGATCCTGCGACTCGACCCGGAGGGCAGACCGATCTACGTCAACCAGGGGATCGAACGCATCCTCGGCGTCACGCCGGCGCTTTTTTGGCGGGCCTCGCGCGGCGAACTGGGTATCCCCGACTCGGTGGCCGACCTCTGGTACGCCGAATGCCGGGCGACCGCAGCCGGCGGAGAACAGCGGCACATCGAATTCGCCCTGCCCACACCCGCCGGAGTGCGCCACATCGACGCGCGGCTTGTGCCGGAATTCGACACTTCCGGCCAGGTGACCTCGATCCTGGCTGTGCTGCGCGACTTCACCGACCATGTACACGCCGAACAAGCCATCGCCCGGCTGGCTGCGGTGGTAGAGCAGGCTGTCGAAGCCGTGATCATCACCGACCCCCAAGGCACGATCCAGTTTGTCAACGCCGCCTGCGAACGGCTCACCGGGTACGCCGGACACGACCTGACCGGGCGCAGCGTGCGCGACATCGCCACGGGCCGTGACGGGTTTTGCCGGCAGTTCCTCGAGGCCATCGCCGGCGGCGCCCCCTGGTCAGGCGTCTCGCACCTCCACCGCCGCGATGGGACGCTCTGCGAAATCGAAGCGACGCTGTTCCCGATCTTCGACGCCCAACACGCGGTGATGAACTATGCTGCGCTGCTGCGCGACCTGACCGAGCAGCGGCGCACGGCGCGCGAGCGCGAGGTGATCTTGACGGTGGCCTCGGCCCTGCGCCGCGCCTCCACGCGCGCCGAGATGGTGCCGGTCATCCTCGATCAAGTGTGCCTGCTCTTTAATGCCCCCGCCGCCGCCTTCACCGTGATCGACGCGCACAACGGCGAGATGGCGGTCGAGTTGGCGCATGGCGATTTTGCCGCCGCCACCGGTGTGCGCCTGCCAGTCAGCCACACGCCGATCACCCAAATCCTGGTCCAAGGCCAGCCCTATCGCGCCGCCGCCGGCGACGACAGCGTGCGGGGCTGGGTGGGCGAGCAGCGCAGGGTGCAGACGCTCTTGGGCGTACCGTTGATCGCGCACAACCGCGGCCTGGGGGTGCTTTGGCTGGGCAGCGAACATGCGCCCACCCCCCAGACGCAGAGCTTGCTGGAGGCCATTGCCGACATTTCGGCCAATGCGCTCTATCGGGTGGCGCTGTATCACGAGTTGGAACGCTACGCCGCCGACCTGGAGGTGCGCGTGGCCGAGCGCACGTGCGAACTGGAAAACGCCAATGCCCAACTGCGCACGCTCGACCAGCTCAAGACCAAATTTGTCTCCAATGTCTCGCATGAGCTGCGCACGCCGATCAGCAACCTCAAGCTCTATATGTCGCTCTTGCAGCGGGGCAAACCCGAAAAGCGGCCCCACTATGAAGCCATGCTGCACCTGAGTGTAGAGCGGCTCGGCCAACTGGTAGAAGATATCCTCAACCTCTCGCGCTTGGAGATCGCCCAGCATCAACCGCGCGAGCTGGCGCTGACCGACCTCAACGCGCTGGTCGGCCAGATCGTCACACTGCACCAGCCTCAGGCCGACGCCGCCGGCCTGAGGCTGCAATTTGACGCCGACCCCACGCTGCCGCTGATCGACGGCGACTATAACCAACTGTCACAGCTCGTCACCAATTTGTTGGTTAACAGCCTGCACTACACACGCCAAGGGTCGGTGCGGGTGATGACCCGCTGTCTGTCCAGTCAGGATAAAGTCCTGCTGTGTATTGAGGACACCGGAGTGGGCATTTTGCCGGAAGATGTGCCGCATGTCTTCGAGCGCTTCTACCGCGGCAACCACCGCCAGGCCGAGGACATCCCCGGCACCGGCCTAGGGCTGGCGATCGTGCGCGAGATCGTCGAGATCCACCACGGCGAGATCGCCATCTCCAGCCAAGTCGACGTGGGCACCTCGATCCAAGTGGTGCTGCCCACGGCGCAGGCCGAAATGGTCCCCCGCCCGTCGAACGGGGCTGTCTATGCCGGCCATGTAGCCGCCGGCGACGGCCATCTATAGTGAGTGGCCTACCTCCACAATACAGGCCAATGCAAACGGCCCAGGGCGAGCGGAACGACAGCTCGCCCTGGGCCGCTGCGCTTCCTGACCCCAGGCGCTCTTCCCGCTGCGCCGGCGGGTCGCCCTTAGCCTTCGATCGCCTGCAGCGCTTCCACCACCGGCTTGGCCTCTTCCTCCAAAATCCCCTGCACCTCGGTAAAGGCTGCGGTCACGTCGTCGGCCTGCACCGTGATGCGCTCCAGCCCCTTGCCGATGATCTGATCGCCATTGGGCACAAAGACGCGCGCCGAGTCCTGCGGCTGGGTCAGCGGCAACTGCTCGACCGCGGTCTTAAACTGGGGGAACTCCTCGAAATAGGCCTGCATCTCGGCGCTCTCGACCGCGCTCTTGCGCACCGGCATATAGCCCGTGTTCTGTGACCAGAAGGCGGTGGACTCGGGGTTCGAGACAAAGGCGATATAGCGCATGGCCGCCTGGCGCTCGTTCTCCGGACAGCTTGTCAAGATCGCCAGCCCCGCGCCGCCGGTGCAGCAGCCAAAGTTTTTCTCTTTGGGCAGGAAGGCGGTGCCGAACTCAAAGGGCGCGTTGGCCTTGATGCCGCCCATCGAGCCGGTCGACTGCATCGCCGCCGCCGTGAAGCCGGCGATAAAGTCGGCCTGCACATCCTTGCTGGGCACGGCCCACTTATAGGTGTGAACCGTATCCTTATAGAACTGGCCGGCGCGGATCGTGTCCTCGTGGGTCATGTGCATGGTGAAATCCGGGTCGCTGTACTTGCCGCCGAACTGCCAGGTTACGCCCTGGAAAAGCCAGGCGATATAGCTGGCGCCGTCCGGGTGGGCAAAGGCCGAGACCTTGATCTGGTCGCCCTCCATCTGAAGCAGGGCAGGCGCCCACTCCATAAACTCGGCCCAGGTCTCGGGGCCGCGGTCGGGCAGCCCGGCGTCTGCCCACATCTGCTTGTTATAGTAGAAGAGCGGCGTGCTGCGTGCAAAGGGGATCCAGTAATGCACGCCCTTGCGCACGCCTTCATTGATCAGCGAGTCCTGATAGTCGGCGACGTCGACATTCTCCGCCTCCAGCAGATCGTCGAGCGGGAGCAGCGTCTGGTTCAGGTAGAACTTGAACCACCAGACATCGCTCAAGGTCGACACATCGGGGGCCGTGCGCGCCTGCAGCGCCGCCGTGACCTTCTGGGCAGTCTCCTCATAGCTGCCTTGGAACTGATAGTCGATCTGAACATCGCCGTGCTCTTCGTTGAACTTGTTGACCAAAGCGGTCTCGGTCTCGCCGTTTTTGCCGGTGAAACTGCTCCACACGGTCACAGTCAAAGCCTCGGCGGCGGGGGCGCTCGCCGCGCCTTCGGCACCGGTCGTGGCCGCGCCCGGTGCGGGCACAGGGGCGCAGGCGGCCAAGGCCATCATCCCGGCCCCTGCGCCCAAAGTCTTGAGCAGTTGGCGGCGATTCATACGATTGGGTGACATGTGTGCTCCTTTTGGCAATGAGTGAGACTGCAACGGGTGAGACTGCAACGGGTGAGACTGCAACGGGTGTGACTGCAACGGGTGAGACTGCAATGGGTGTGACAGGTGCATATACGGAAGGGCGCGCCGGGCCGGTGGAGACTAGCCCTTGACGGCGCCGGCAGCAATGCCCTCGACGATGTACTGTTGGGCATAGAGAAAGATCAACACGACCGGCAGCACCACAAACAGCGTACCGGCCATGACGACCCCCCATTCGACCGTGCCCTCTTCCACCATCAACCAATAGATGCCGATGGGCAGCACGCGCATCTCCTTGGTGTTGGTCACCAGCAGCGGCCAGAGAAAATCATTCCACTTGGCGACCACGCTGAGCAGCCCAAACGAGATGATCGCCGGCTTGGCGAGCGGGACCACCACCGAGGCCAGCGTGCGCGCATGGGTCGCCCCGTCTACCTTGGCCGCGTCCAGCACCTCCAGCGGCAGCGTGCGGTAATACTGGCGCAGCAGGAAGGTGCCATAGGCCACCGACGCGCCTTTTGGGAAAGCGCAGAAAGGCGAAGGCATAGGCCGAGGTCACGGCAAAAAAGATCTCGAACCCGCTGCCAAAGAGCGTGATGATCGTCGTGTTGATGTAATAGCGGCCAAAGGGGGCCGATGTCCAGGCCTTGCCAAAATTGGCCAACGTGGGGGCCAGGGGGAACCAGGTCGGCGGGATGCGGTACACCTCCGCCGTAGTTTTGAACGCGCCGATGATCATCCAATAGACAGGGACGCCGATCACCAGCAGCACAAAAGCCATGCCCGCATAGCCCAAGGCCTGCGCCCACCAACTGGTCTGATGGCCTACCCAGCGGCTCACCGTCTGCGTCTGCGCCGGTTGCGCCGTCAATTCCTGAGAAACGTTGACTTGCGCCATGTGCCCCACACCTGATAAGAAAGCGGCGGCGGAAGAAAGACGAGCATGACACCCATATACATTTCATATATATGGGTCATGGCTATGTTGTAGCGCCAGGGCCGGCGTTAGCTGTAATGCACCGAGCGCTCGCTCGTACGCATTTGCACAACCGTGAAGAGCAGCATGATGAGGAAGAGCAAGACCGCAGCCACCCCGGCCCGCCCGGCGTTGAAGCCGACAAATCCCTCTTGATACAAGTAGTAGACGAGGGTTGTGGTGGCATTGACCGGGCCGCCATCTGTCATCACCTTGATGATGTCAAACGACTGGAACCCGGCCAGCACGGTCGTGATCACCAGGAAGAAGATCACAGGCGAAAGCCCTGGAATGGTCACATGGCGGAAGCGTGCCCACGCGCCTGCACCGTCGACCAAGGCGGCCTCATACAGTTCGCGCGGGATCCCTTGCAGCCCGGCCAGGTAGATCACCACGGCATAGCCCAGCGTCTTCCACACATGCACGATGATCACCGCCGGCATGGCCCAAAACGTATCCAGCAGCCAGCGCGGGGATTGCAGGCCGAGCGGGTGGATCAACGTTTGGATCAGGCCGTAGCGGGCGTCAAAGATGTAGATCCAGACGATGCCGATGGCCGCGCCGCTGAGCATGACCGGGCTGAAGACCACGCCGCGCACGCCGTCGCGCCCACGCAGCGGCAGGTTGAGCAGCAGCGCCACCATCAACCCCAACACACAGGTCAGGGTCACCGAAGCCACCGTAAAGACCAGCGTGTTCAACATGATGCGCCCAAAGTCGGCGGACGTGAAGAGATAGCGATAGTTGCCCAGCCCCACCCAAATCTTAACCGGCGAAAGCATATCCCAGCGCACAAAGCTCAGATAGCCGTTATAGATCAGCGGCCAGTAGGTGAAGATGGCAAAAAGCAGGAGATTTGGACCCACCAAGAGGGCGAAAAGCAACCATTCACGGCGTTCGATAGCCGAATATCTGCGCACAGCACGGGCCATCTTGTCTCTCCTTGGGGTCACAGCATGGTGAACGCAAGTTAACAAAGGTTCTTGGCTTTGTCAACACGCCGTAAAATGGCTGTAAAAAGACTCGACTGGCCTTTGCGCCCTTTGCGCCCTCTGCGCCCTCTGCGGTTTATTCCTCGGCCAGCCGGCAGAGCGCCCGGTGGATCTCCAACATGGCCTGCGTGTCGCGGGCGCAATAGGCGCGCAGACCCTCGGCCAGTTGCGCCCTGTGCGCCGGGTCGTCGCTGGCGATCATCTCGCCCCAGACGGCCTGGGCTTGGTCGCCGCGCTGCACGGCCAGATCGGCATAGCTCAGATGGGGCGCAAGCACCG
The DNA here is from genome assembly GCA_003577365.1 of Chloroflexota bacterium. Taxonomy (GTDB): domain Bacteria; phylum Chloroflexota; class Anaerolineae; order Caldilineales; family Caldilineaceae; genus QEUY01. The sequence goes on from QEUY01000384.1 coordinate 6,560, forward strand.
GCAGCACGCGCTTGATCGAGTTCGACCCTTCAAAGCGCGGGTCAAGGTAGTGGCGCTCGAAGATCTCCATCTGATCCCACAAGCGCGCGCCGATGCTGCGCAGCCGCTGGCGATAGACCGGCTGGGTGTGCGCCAGGTCGCGCAGCACGCTGCGCTCGAAGCGCGCGTTATAGACCACCACCGACCCGCTGGGGCCGATGTGGCTGACGAGGGCATGAGCCAGACCGGCGCGCGGGTCGCTGCCGTCGGTGTGCAGATAGCCGGCATGGCGCACGCTCCCATCCGCTTCCAGCACATGCAGGCTGTATTGAAAGGGCAGCTGCTGATAGGGGCGCATGCCCCAGAAGCGCGGCACGGCGTAGGCATAGGTCTCAAAATCGAAGAAATAGATCGGGTAGGCCAGCTCGCCCAAACGCCGGGCAATGGCGGGGCGGTCAATCGCCGGCGCGCCTGCCAGCACGCGCTCCACATAGGCACGCTGCGGCGGCGTCAAAGGGAAATCGGCAGGGATATCCTGAATACGCACGATGCCGCGGCGCAGCAGGCGCGCGATCTTGCGCGCGCTCAGCCGCGGGATCGTAAAGATCGATTCCGGCGGGACATGCTGCCAACAATGGCTTTTGGCCGGGCAGAGATGGGGATAGCCGCAGTGCGCGCCGATCAACACCTGCGGCGCGTGCGGCTGGGCCAGATGGCCGCGCAGCTTCGCCACATTGGCCGGCAGCTTGCGGATCAGGCGCGTCACGGTGCGCGTCACATCGGTCTCGCAAAAAAAACTCGCCAGGTCGGGAAAGACACAGCCCTGGTTATTGACGACCATCAGCTTGACCGCCTGCACCGCCAAGCCTGCGCCGCGCGCCACATAGGTTTGCACGGCGGCGTCATGCAGGTAATGGGGTCTGATCTCGGTCGTCGACTTGACCTCGATCAGCTCCCAGCGCCCGCCGGGCAGCTTGCGCAAGATGTCGCAGCGCACCAAGATATCGTCGTACACAAAGGCGGCCTCGAACAGACAGGTCGCGCCGTTATAGAGCGCGGTCTGGGTATGGCGCACGGCCTCCAGCCCTGCCCCGCCGATCAGCACGCCGCCGGGATAGCGGGCGCGCGCCAGCCGCCCGATCTGAACACCCTGCCGCCGCGACACATCCTGCGTCGCGCCGCCTGCCGCCAGATGCTGGGGTGCATGCTCTTCGAGCCAGAGCCGCTTGACGCACTGCAGACCACTCAAATACTTCGATTTTGTGAGCAAATGATTAACTCCGCTTTGGGCCGGACGGCGGACCAGAGGATAGGCCGGATGGCGCGTTGGCATCAGGCGGCGTCTCCGCGCGGCGCGCCCGGAGCCGGGCCGCCATCAGGCGCGGCCGCGGGTCCAGTTGGTAGCGATCCGGGTCGTCGGGGCCGTCGGCTTTGGAAGCAGA